>CAKZIH010000030.1 GCA_936931335.1 uncultured Nostocoides sp.
GGTCCGGCGTGGACGTTGCTGCCTCCCCCACCGGTGCCGCTACGGGCGCTGGTCAGTTGAGCCTGCTCGGCGCGCGGCGGGCCCTCGATGGCCTCGGTGGCGTGGCCATCGTGGTGGGCGGCCGCCAGCTCGGACGGGGTCACCGGCTGCACGACATCCTTGAAGAAGAAGTTCGACAGCTTGGCACGCAGGCCCGAGGTCGCCGAGTCGGGGGAGCGGACACCGTTGGCGTCGACCCCGGAGGTGAGCTCCAACGGCTGCTGGCCCTCATACCCCAGCAGCTTCCAGCGGCTGTACTCGTCCAGCGGCTCGTGCGCCTCGAAGAAGCGCCCGTCGCCGGTGCGGACGATGCGGCCGGTCTCCCGCCCGTGCAGGACGAGGTTGCGGTCCGCACGCTGCAGGCTCAGGCAGATTCGCCGGGTCGCCCAGAAGGCGAGGACCGGGAACAGGAAGGTACCCAGGCGGAAGAGATAGGTGATGTCGTTGATCGACATGTGCAGCTTGATCGCCATGATGTCGTTGGCCGCGGCGAACATGAGCACGCCATAGAAGGTCAGCGCAGCGACACCGAGGGCGGTGCGGGTCGGCTGGTTCCGCGGCCGGTCGAGCAGGTGGTGCTCCCGGTTGTCACCGGTGATCCACCGCTCGAAGAACGGATACGCCGCCATCAGGCCGTACATCACCGGGATGAGCAGGAGCGCACCGATGGCGACGTTGAGGCTGAGGGTGTAGCCGAAGGCGTGGAACTCCAGCCAGCCCGGCAGCAGACGCAGCGCGCCATCGGCGAAGCCCATGTACCAGTCCGGTTGCGAGCCGGCGGTGACGGGGGAGGGATCATACGGCCCGTAGACCCAGATCGCGTTGATCTGGACCAGCGCCGCGAGCACCGCTAGGAAGCCGAAGACGATGAAGAAGAAGCCACCGGCCTTGGCGGCATACACCGGCATGACCGGGAAGCCAACGACGTTGTTGTTGGTGCGGCCGGGGCCAGGGTACTGGGTGTGCTTCTGCACCGCGACCATGACGATGTGCGCGGTGAAGAGGCCCACCAGGATCGCCGGCAGCAGCAGGATGTGCACGCTGTAGAGGCGCGGAATGATCGCCTCGCCCGGGAAGGGGCCGTCGAAGACCATGTAGGCGAGATAGGACCCGATGACCGGAGCCGACTGCATGAAGCCCTCAGCCGCGCGCAGACCCGTGCCGGAGAGCAGGTCGTCGGGGAGCGAATATCCGGCGAAGCCCTCGACCAGTGCAAGCATGGAGAGCACGCAGCCGATGATCCAGTTGAGCTCGCGCGGCTTGCGGAAGGCGCCGGTGAAGAAGACCCGCAGCATGTGCGCCGACACCGCGACGATGAACATCAGCGCGGCCCAGTGGTGCATCTGGCGGATCAGCAGGCCGCCCTTGATGTCGAAGCTGATGCGCAACGAGGACGCATAGGCCTCCGACATCTGCACGCCCTGCAGGGGCACATAGGAGCCCTCGTAGGTCGTGTGGCCGGCGCTGGGGACGAACCAGAAGGTCAGGAAGACGCCGGTCAGCAGGCAGACGATCATCGAGTACATCGCGATCTCGCCGAGCATGAAGGACCAGTGGTCGGGGAAGACCTTCTTCATGAGGTAGTTGACGCCCTTGGCGGGGCCGAGGCGGTCGTCGACCCATCCGGCTACGCCACCGAGCTTCTTGGCGCCGGCGGACGGGGGCGGGCTGACCTTCGCGTCGCCGGCGCGCAGGTCGTCGGCGGGCCGGTAACCAACCGTGCCGGACTCGTCGTATGCGGTGCTCATCCACGCTCCCAGAAGCTCGGGCCGACCGCCTCGTGGAACGGTTCGGTCGCGATCAGATATCCCTCGGAATCCACGCCGATGCGCAGCTGCGGCAGGGGCCGCTTGGCCGGCCCGAAGATCACCTTGCAGTCGTCCGTGACATCGAAGGTCGACTGGTGGCACGGGCAGAGCAGGTGGTGGGTGGTCCGCTCATACAGGCCCACCGGGCACCCGACGTGGGTGCAGATCTTGGAGTAGGCGACGATGCCCTGGTAGCCCCACTCGCGAGCCTTACGGCCACCGTCGGTGTCCTTGAATTCGCTGGGGTCCAGGCGCATGAGCAGCACCGCCGCCTTGCCCTTCTCCTCCAGTAGGCCGTGCTCGAGGCCCTCGACACCGAGCTCCTCGTTGGCCAGCAGGCCCTCGGGCATGACGTGGTAGACCGACCCGATGGTCACATCGCTGGCCCGGATCGGCATCGCCTCAGGGTCGGTGACCAGGCGGGGCCGCTTGTCGTATGGGGTGTACCCACCGTGCCCGTCCGGCTCGCCGTTCCACATCGTCAGGGAGAGGTGGTTCTTGGGCAGCGGGCCGAGGCTGCCCACCAACTGCACCAACAGGGGCAGGGAGAACAGACCCAGGGCGCCGCCGAGGCTCAGCTTGAGCAGCGGGCGTCGGAACAGCTGGCTGCTCTCGCCGCCGCCGCGCATGATCTCGCCGAACTGCGCGCGTGCCTCGTCGCTGGAGCGCATGGCGTGACGCTCCTCGACCACCTCGACGTCCGGCATCAGGGTCTTGGCCCAGTGCACCGCGCCGAGGCCGATGCCGAGCAGGGCCAGTCCGAGACCGACGCCGAGCAGGATGTTGGTGGTGGAGACGCGGCCCAGCCCGGGCACCCAGGTGCGGTGCTCGGTGTCGAAGGCGAAGTAGGCGATCAGGAAGAGGATCGTGCCCAGGATCGACAGACCGAACAGGCCCGCGACCTGACGCTCGGCGCGCTTGGCGCCCGCCTCGGACAGGTCCGACATCCGCGCGACGTGCTCGGGCAGACCCGGGTTCTCGAAGCGGTCCGGCACCTGGCCTTCGGCGATGTGGTGGCCTTCGTCCAGGCGCACCAGGCTCGAGCCTTGGGGCTCGTGCGGCTCATATGTCGACATGCTCAGGCGCCCTTCTGTCCCAGCCAATATGCCGCCCCGACGAGGATGCCGAGGCCGAAGACCCAGGCCACCAGGCCCTCGGGCACCGGGCCCAAGGAGCCGAGGTTGTGACCGCCGGGGTTGCCTTCGCTCTCCATGACCTTGAGGTAGGCGATCAGGTCGCGCTTGCCCTCAGGGGTGACATTGTCGTCGTTGAACACGGGCATGCTCTGCGGCCCGGTGAGCATGGCCTCGTAGATGTGCTTGGGCTCGACATCCCACAGCTTCGGGGCGTACTTGCCCCGGGTGAGCGCCCCACCGGCACCGGCGGAGTTGTGGCACATCGAGCAGTTCACGCGGAAGATCTCGCCACCCTTGCCCGGGTCGCCCTTGGCGTAGTCGGTGTACTCCGACTCGGGCACGCTCGGGCCGGGAGCGAGCGAGGCCACGTATGCGGCCATCGCGTCGATCTGCTCCTGGTTGAAGTCGACGGCCTGCCCGCGGGGAGCCTGCACATTGGGCTCGGCCATCGGCATCCGGCCGGTGCCCACCTGGAAGTCGACGGCGGCCGCGCCGACGCCGGCGAGGTTCGGGCCCTGGTCGGTGCCCAGGCCATTGGTGCCATGGCAGGAGGCGCAGTTGGTGACGAAGAGTTCCTGACCCTGCTTGATCTGGTCTTCGCTGGCTTCAGCGGCGGTGGCCGGCTTGGGCGCGAGGGCGGCATACGCCCCACCGGTGAACAGAAGTCCCAAGAGCAGCAGGACGACGATCGCGGCCGGATGGCGCCGCTGAGCGGCAAGTGCGTTCACGACGGATGGGTCTCCTGGTAGCCGGGTCACTTGAGCACGTAGATCATGAGGAAGAGGGCGACCCACACGACATCGACGAAGTGCCAGTAGTAGGACGTGACGACCGCGCCGGTGGCCTGGGTATGGGTGTAGCGGCGGGTGGTGAAGGTCCGCGCGATGATTAACAGGAAGGCCAGCAGGCCGCCGGTCACGTGCATACCGTGGAAGCCGGTGGTCAGGTAGAAGACCGAGCCATAACCGTCCGAGGCGAGCGTGATGCCTTCGTGAACCAACTCGGCGTACTCCAGCACCTGACCGGCGATGAAGGCGGCGCCGAAGAGGTAGGTGAGGACGTACCACTCCCGCATACCCCAGGAGCCCACATTGAAGAGGCTGCCGGTGCGCGCGGCCTGGCCCCGCTCGGCCTTCATCACGCCGAGCTGACACCAGACCGAGGAGATGACCAGGATGAGCGTGTTCGCGGTCGCGAAGGGGACATTGAGCGTCGGGGTGTGCTCCGCCCACAGATCCGGTCGGACCTGGCGAATCGTGAAGTACATCGCGAAGAGACCCGCGAAGAACATCAGCTCGCTGGAGAGCCAGACGATGGTCCCAACGGACACCATGTTGGGGCGCGTCACCGGCCCCGGGAGGTGCCCGTGCTGGGCGGGGGCGGTGCCGGGATGAACGGCGGGTGCAGTGGCCACGACGCCATTATGACGTGAAACATCTAGGCCGGGTGGGTGGACCCCCCGGTCAGGGGATTCGATCCGATAACGCCCCGGCCGTCGGGGGTGTTCCCCGGGTCCTGTGATCGGCCCGCTAGGCTGAGCGGCATGGCTACGAGCACGCCTTCGGCCGCGACTGCGGCGAGCCCGCGACAGTTGTCCGTCCTGCTCTTTAGCGACGACATCACCACGCGGGATGCGGTGCGCGCCGGAGCGGGGCGCCGGCCGACCCGTGATCTGGAGATCGTGGAATGGCGCGAGTGCGCCACCGCTGCCGCCGTCGTTGAGGCCGTGGAGAACGGGTCGTTCGATCTGTTGATCCTGGATGGGGAGTCGGCTCCGATCGGCGGGCTCGGGCTGACCCGTCAGCTCAAGAACGAGATCTTTGAGTGCCCGCCGGTGCTCGTGCTGACCGGGCGGCCCCAGGATGTTTGGCTGGCGGCCTGGTCGCTCGCCGACGCCGCCGTGCCGCACCCGCTGGACGCGCTTGCGCTCTGTGAGGGAATCGAGCACGCCATCGCCGCCGCGCCGGCGCCCGGTCCCGCTACCGCGCTGCTCTGAGCCACCTCAGGCGTATGGCGTTTTCCAGCCCGCCGCGGGCGACCTGGCCCGATGTGCTGACCGCGCTCGTCGGTGGTCAGGATCTGGACTACGAGAGTGCGGCCTGGGCGATGGACCGGATCTTTTCCGGTGACGCCTCGCCATCGCAGGTCGCCGCCTTCGCCGTTGCGCTGCGGGCCAAGGGGGAGAGCGTCGAGGAGCTCGCCGCGCTTGCCGAGGTCATGTTGGCCCACGCGCATCGCCTGCCGACCCCGCCGGAGAGCATCGACATCGTGGGCACCGGCGGTGACCGGGCGCAGACCGTCAATATCTCCACCATGTCCGCCCTGGTGTTGGCCGGCACCGGGCTGCAGGTGGTCAAGCACGGCAACCGGGCGGCGTCCTCGGCGAGTGGTTCGGCCGACGTACTGGAAAGTCTTGGGGTCGACCTCACCTTGAGTCCGGCGGAGGTGGCCGCGGTGGGCAACCAGGCCGGCATCACCTTCTGTTTCGCCCAAGCGTTCCACCCGGCCATGCGCCATGCCGCGCCGACGCGTCGGGAACTGGGGATCAGCACGGCGTTCAACCTGCTCGGTCCGCTGACGAACCCGGCCCAGCCGACGTATGCCGCGGTCGGCGTCGCCGATGCCCGCGTTGCGCCGTTGATGGCCGGGGTCTTCGCCCGGCGCGGCAAGGATGCGGTGGTTTTCCGGGGTGAGGACGGGCTGGACGAGGCGAGCATCGCGGCTCCCACTCGGATGTGGTGGGTGAGTTCCGGCGTGGTGACCGAGCATTTGCTGACCGTCGAGGATGTCGGGCTGACCCCGGCGCCGCTGGAGTCACTGCGTGGCGGGGATCCGGAGCACAACGCCGGAGTGGCTCGGGAAATGCTGACCGGCCGGGGCCGCGCAGGCGAAGACCCTTGGCCCGTGCGCGACGCGGTCCTGCTCAATGCGGGAATTGCGTTGGCGCTGGCCCGGGCGGGATTGGCCCCGGGGTCGAGCACTCAGGAAGTGCAGACGGCGGTGATCGACGGGATCGCCACGGCAGCCGACTGCATCGACTCTGGCGCGGCCGCCGCGGTGCTGGAGCGCTGGGTGGCGGCCACCCGGGCGAGCGCGGGGCGCTGAGCGCACCCGCTGGGCTCAGGCTCTGACGCTCAGGCGTGGAGTCGGGTGCGATCTCTAGGCCGCCGGATTGGGGGAGGGCGCGGGTTACTCCTCGATGCCCAGGCTGAAGGCGGCGTCCAGGTCGTGCCGGGAGTAGGCCCGAAACGCGATATGGGTTTGCGTGTCGAGGATCCCGGCGACTTTGTTGAGCTTGTCGGAGATCACCAGCGCCAAGTCCTCGTGGCGGGTCACTCGGATCATGGCAATGAGGTCGCAGCCCCCCGTGACGGAGTAGACCTCGCTGACGCCCTCCAGATCGGCCACCTCTTGGGCAACCTCGGGGATGCGATCGACCTCGGCGGTGATCAGCACGATAGCGGTGATCATGAGTACTCCGTTCGCAGGGGATTGGGGCGGCTCTGCGCCACTCGACGAGACTAGCGAGCCAAGGCAAGGACCGCGGAGCGCCCACCGAGACGGGTGAGCGCGATCGATGCACCGCCGACCGGGCAGGTCCAGGCTCCATCCACGTCGACCAGCCGGACGCCGGGCTCCTCGAGCCAGCGCAGGATGAGGTCGGTCTCCTCCGCCAGAGCGGCCGGTGCCGGACCGACCGGCGGCGCGACCACCTCGGCACACTCGCGCAGCGCGGCGACATAGGGCATCGGGTCGGCGCCCCGCGGACTGCGGCTGCTGCCGGCCAACCGGCCATACCGGATGCAGACCAGCTCCCAGCCGCCCAAAGGGGAGCGGCGGGCGGCGACGATCTCGGGCGAAGCCGCCAGTGGGGCGGTGCGCTGGGAGCGGTGCAATCCGCGCAGAAGGACGGTGAGCCGGTCCCGGAGGGAGGCGGCATCCTCATACCGCTCATCGACGGCAAGTTGGCGCATGCGCGCCTCCAAGGGGGAAACGACCTGCTCGGGGTCACCGAGCAGGGCCATCTTGGCGCGGTCGACGAGCACGGCGTAATCGGCCCGCGACTGGGCGCCAGAGCAGGGCGCGCCACAGCGGCCCATCTCCGCCAGGGCACAGGGCGCGGTATGCCGGGTCTCGGACAGCCGCTCGCGGCAGCGGCGCAGCGGTAGCGCTTCGTGCAGGGCCGCCACTGCGTCCTCCGCGGCCGAGCGGGAGGGAAAGGGGCCCACGTATGCCGTCGTGTCCCCTCGCACCTGACTGACCACGGAGAGTCGGGGGAAGGGCTCGACGGTGAGCTTGAGCCAAACGGCCTTCTCCGGATTGCGCGACCGGCGGTTGTAGCGCGGCTTGTGCTCGGCGATCAGGCGCAATTCCCGAACCTGGGCCTCCAACGCGGTGGCGCAGACGATCGGGGTCACACGCTCCGCGATCCGGACCATCTCACCCATCCGGCGCCGCTGCTCGGAGGCGGTGAAATAGCTGCGCACCCGGGTGCGGATGTCCACCGAGGTGCCGACATAGAGCACCCGGCCCTGACTGTCCTTGAACAGATAGACGCCCGGGGCATTGGGCAGGTCGTCGGCCAGATAGCGCTTGCGGCGAGTGGCGGCAGGGATGCGAGCGGAGTAGGTGGCGAGCTCCTCGATGGTGGTCACCCCGAGGCTGCCGACCCGGCCGAGGAGCGCATGCAGGACATCGACCGTCGCTTGGGCATCGTGCAGGGCCCGGTGGTCGGGGGTGATCTTCGCGTGGAAGAGCCGGGCCAGACTGGCGAGCTTGTGGTTCGGCGCCTCATCGCGGGTCACCAGGGCGCGGGCCAGGTGCACGGTGTCGATCACTTGGGGATCGGGCCATTGATGACCGCCGGCGAGAGCAGCCGCCTTGAGGAAGGAGATATCGAAGCGGGCGTTGTGCGCCACCAGCACCGCACCCGTGGCGAACTCGAGGAAGGCGGGTAGGACCGCATCGATGCGGGGGGCTGGGGCAACCATGCTGTCGGTGATCCCGGTCAGCGCGGAGATGGCACCGGGGATGGGCACCCGCGGATTGACCAAGGTCTGGAACTCGCCGAGCACCTCGCCGCCGCGCACCTTGACCGCTCCGATCTCGGTGATGTGGTCGCCGTGCGCGCTGCCCCCGGTGGTCTCCAGGTCGACGACGACGAAGGTCACCTCGTGCAGGGGCGTGCCGAATTCCTCGAGCGTGCCCTGGATCGCTCGAGGAGGGGCCAGGAGGGCGGTTGCTGCCATGTCCCGGACGTTACGGAAGAGGTCCGACAACCCTTGCTGGCCGATTCCGACGCACTGGTCGATCAGTGCTGAATGCGCAGTTCAGGCGGCTGGTCGGAGGGGTTGTCGGTGGTCTCTCCTAGCGTTTCTGGCAGTGGTCGGGCGAGCCGGCCGGACCAGAGACGAGGAATGCTCATGCTCGACATCATGCGGATGGATTGCGATAGCTGCCCGGTGCAGGAGGTGCACTGCGAGGGATGTGTTCTCGCGGTGTTGGCGCAGCGACCGTTGACTGGAGCACACACGAGCGCTACTCGGGGGATCGATTCCGTCGACGAGCGCTTCCCCGGACAGCTGGGAGCTGCCGGTGATCTGGTGGAGCTCGATGCCCGGGAGCGGTCGGTGGTGACCGCCTTCGCCGCTACCGGGCTCATCTCCGCGCAGGAAGCAAGCGGGGCACGCGCCCTGCTGGAGGCCCTGCCGGTCTGGTTGCCCGACCCGCAGTCGGCCACGGGATGAGCCGGCGCTCAGCCTCCGGCCGGCGAGGCAGGCGTGGCCCTGGGCGGCGACGGCGAGATTGGCTGGGCTGGCTGCGCCGGCTAGGGCGCTGTCGCCGCGGGCTGGGCCGCTGCCGCCGCCGGGGATTGCGCGCGGTCCAGGGCGTCCGCCAGCAGGGAGATCGCGACCAGGGCGCCGACCAGCCAGAACTGGTTATAGAAGGCTTGCTTGTTGACCAGGTTTGCCACGAGCAACACCAGGGCGATCCAGCGCAGCAGTTCGCCCATCGGCGGCTGGCGTCGGGCGACGAGCAGCATTCCCGCCGCCAGGGTGCCCAGCACGATTACCCCGGTGACCCAGAAGGGTGGGGTGATGCCGTGCTCGTTGAGGGCGTAGAGATACCAGGTGTTCGCGAACTTGATCGGGTGGAAGCTCGCGAGCAGCGTGATGGTGTCGTGGATGAAGTCGGCCGGGGCAGTCAGGAACCAAGGGGCCATCAGCAGTCCGGCCGCCGCGCCGGTGGCGATGCTGCGGCGGGGGCCGAAGTCACGCCATACGAGCAGGAGGGGGAGAACCAGCGCCAGGTGTTGCTTGCTCGCGCACGCCAGGGCGAGAGGAAGCACGGCCCACCACGGGTGCCCGGAGCGCACCAGCAGCGCCCACCAGACGATGGCACACAGCAACAGGGGCTCGGTCCAGGCTTGATCGATCTGGGTCAGCGTCCCCGGCGCGAGCAGGATCAGCCCGCATACCGCGGCGGCGCTCCAGCGGCCGATTTCGGTGCGCTGCAGACTGCCCCAGCGCCAGATGCCCAGCGCGAGCACCACGACCCAGACCAATTGCATCCACCGGATGTCCCCGGCCAGCCAGCGGCCTGGGGCCAGCAATACCGCGGTCCACGGCAGATAGGTGAAGGCATCTTGGATGCCGGGGGAGTCGACCCAGGAGACCGTGTAGAAGTTCTCCCCGCGTCCCAGCGCCTCGGCCGCCTGTTGCAGCGTCACCCAGACATCGATCTTGGGCGCCCGATCGGTCCGGATAGCGATCACCGACGCGATGGCATAAGCCGCCACCGCCGTGGCCCAGGCCGTAGCGGACGCTCCCTGCCATAACAGCACGGCGACGATGAGCCCGGCACCCGCCAGCACCGCTCGGGCGGCGAGTTCCCAACCAGTCGGCAGATAGCTGAACAGCGGGACGGTCAATGCGATCACGGCGCTGCCCAGGAAGATCATCGCCAGCATCACCCGATCCAGGCCGATGCGGGCCTGGCGGCCTACCCATACCGCCAGAGCCAGTGCCGCGAGAGTAAGGGTAGCGACGATGGAGGTCCGGAACTGGACCACGCTCCACTGCAACATCCCGAAATAGGCCAGCCACAGCGCAGCACAACCGGTCCCCGCGATCCGGGTCACCGGCTGGGGGCCACCGCGGCGCGATGCAGGCATGGTCACAGAAGTCCTCTTGGGCGGGATCGAGTCGGCGGGATCGGATCGGTGAGATCGGGTCGGCGCGGGGATGCGGTATCGCAGCCTAGTGCGGCACCCCGGGCGCCTCGCCATGCGCCGGACGCTCCGGGCGGTTTCGCGGCACGTGCGTCCTACCGCCTTTGGATAGGGTGCGGGGCATGGCCGAGAGCACTGAGGCGTCGATCGTCATTGATGCCGAGCCGGGTGTGATCCTGGACGTCATCGCCGACCTGGAGGCCTATCCGGAATGGACCGGCGCCATCACCAAGGTCGAGGTGCTGAGCGAGGACGAGGGTGGCTGGCCCGAGCAGGTGCGCCTGTCCATGGACGGCGGGGGCATCAAGGACACCTACACCCTCGTCTACGACTGGGATGTCGCCGAGGACGGGACGGGGACGGTCTCCTGGACGCTGGTCGATGCCACCGTGCTCAAGGCCATGGATGGCTCCTACCGTCTCACCGCCGCCGACGAGGGGACCGAGGTGGCCTATCAGCTGGCCGTCGACCTCAAGATTCCGGTGTTCGGCATGCTCAAGCGCAAGGCGGCGCGGGTCATCATCGACACCGCGCTTGCGGAACTGAAGAAGCGGGTCGAGTCCCGCTGATCCCCACCACAAAACGGGGCCCGCGCCGACCGAAAGAAGGACAGTAGTCGTGGACGAGCCCCTGGCAATCGGTGTCGACATCGGCGGCACCAAGGTGGCCGCCGGAGTGGTCGACAGTTCTGGCCGAGTGCTGGCCCGCGCCCGCGCCGATACTCCCGAACGCTCCGTGCGCCCCTCGGTCGTCGAGGGCACCATCGTCGGCGTCGTCGGGGAGTTGCTCGAGGAGGCCGGGGACCGGGTCGCTGCGGTCGGGATCGGCGCGGCGGGTTTCGTTGCCGCGGACCGGGCCACCATCGTCTTCGCCCCCCACCTGTCGTGGCGCAATGAACCCCTGCGTGAGCGGCTGGGGGAGCGGCTGGCGCTGCCGATCTTCATCGACAATGACGCCAATGCCGCGATCTGGGCCGAGGGCAAGTTCGGCGCCGCCCGCGGCGAGAACCACGCGATGATGATCACCCTGGGCACCGGTATCGGCGGTGGCATCCTCATGGACGGGCAGATCCTGCGCGGCCGCTTCGGCATCGCCGGCGAGTTCGGCCACATGCAGGTCGTCCGCGGCGGCCACCGCTGCGAGTGCGGCAACCGGGGATGCTGGGAGCAGTACGCCTCCGGCAACGCCCTGGTACGGGAGGCCCGCGGCCTGGTCGCCGCCAATAGCCCGCTGGCCCGCGACCTTTACGAACGTGTCCAGGGCGACCCGGGCCGGCTTACCGGTCCCTTGGTTACCGAGGTCGCCCAAGGGGGAGACCGCACCGCGGTGGAGTTGCTCGCCGAGGTGGGCTCCTGGCTGGGCGTCGGTCTGGCCAATCTTGCTGCCGCCTTCGATCCGGGCACCTTCGTTATCGGTGGCGGGGTCAGCGCGGCGGGGGAGTTGCTCCTCGAACCAGCCCGCCAGGCCTTCCGCAGCCAGCTCACCGGCCGTGGTTTTCGCCCGGAGGCGCGGATCGTGCGGGCCGAATTGGGCAATGAGGCCGGGATGATCGGCGCTGCCGACCTGGCCCGGCAAAGCGTCCTGAGCTAAATGCCCACCTTGCGGGTCGCGAGCTACAACACTCGCGACTTCCTCGACGACCGGGCCGCGGCGGCACGCGTGGTGCGCGCAATTGCGCCGGATGTCCTGTGCCTGCAAGAGGTGCCCCGGCGCCTGTTCGCCGGGATCCGCGTGCGCCGTTTCGCCCGCGAATGCGGTATGCAGTGGGCCGATCATCACCGTGGCAGCGGCGGGACGGCCATCTTCACCTCGTTACGGGTCGGGGTACGCGAATCGCGGCATTTCCGGTTGCGGGTCCGGCTGGCGCAACGCCGGCGGGGTTTTGCCCTAGCCCGGGTCATGGTCGCCGGGGCCGCCCCGGTCGCCGTGGCCTCCGTGCACCTGAGCCTGCGCGCGGACGAGCGCCTGGCGCACGCGCGGATCATCCTGGGCGCCGTGGGTGATACGCCCGCGATCCTGTGTGGGGATCTCAACGAGGAGGCCAATGGGGCAGCCTGGCAACTCGTGGCGAGCGGGATGCGCATGGTCGGGCCCACCGCGCCCACCTACCCGGCGCGCGCCCCGCGGCGACTGCTCGACGTTATTTTCGTGTCGCCGGGATTGGCCGCTCTGCCGCACCGCGAGGCGCCGGTGCACCCTGATGACATCCTCGCCGCCAGCGACCACCGGCCGGTATGGGCGGATATCCGCCTCGATCCGGCACCGACGCCCGCCTAGCTCAGACGACCGCGCCGTTGCCGTAGTCGCCGTCGTCGTCCTCGCTGTCGGGACGCATCACCAGCAGCAGGAAGCCACCGACGGTCAGGCCCAGCGCCAGCCACAGCCACCAGCCGGCGACATTGGGGTCAAAGAGCACCAGCCACAGCAGCAGGAGTGGCCCGGTGACCAAGCCGATGATGCTGCCCCAGAAGTGCAGATCCTCCTGCGGCGGTAGCGGCCGCGGCGGGGGCGGCTCGAAGTGGTCGCTGTCTTCCACCTCGTCGAGGATTTCGTCATACGTCTGCTCGCCCGCCCCGCGCCATACCGGAACATCGAGAGCCGGGCGCGGGGGCGTGACGGAGATGGCTGGCGGCGGATTGATCGCCGACGGGATGGTCGGCGAGACCTCGCCGGCGTCGGGCTCACCGAGGTCGGCGATGATCTGGGCGAAGCGCCGTTCCACCTCGTCATCGCGCAGCGGGGAGTCCGGATCACGCACGGGGCAATCCTGACACGTCGGCCCGGCTGCCGGAAGTCTCGCGCCGGCGCCGAAAGCCTCCCGGCGACAGGGACGCTTCGCTACGCGTGCCTGGGCCACCAGCGCCACGGCGCGCATTACGGTGGAGACCTCACCCGACCTCCCCGGAAGGTTCATGCCGTGCTCTATTGGTTGCTCAAGCACGTGATCGTGGGCCCGGCGCTGCGCGTGGTGTACCGGCCGGTCGTGCAGGGCAAGGAGCATCTGCCCGCCCACGGGCCGGCGATCCTCGCCAGCAACCATCTGTCGTTCTCCGATTCGATCTTCCTGCCGCTGGTCGTCCCGCGCCGGATCACCTTCCTGGCCAAGTCGGATTACTTCACCGGCCGCGGGTTCAAGGGTCGGCTGACGGCCGCCTTCTTCCGCGGGGTCGGCCAGGTCCCGATCGACCGCGCGGGTGGTTCGGCGAGCCGGGCCGCCCTCAACGCCGGCCTGCGGATCCTGCGCTCCGGCGAACTGCTGGGGATCTACCCCGAGGGCACGCGTAGCCCCGACGGACGGCTCTACCGTGGGCGCACCGGCGCCGCCCGGATGGCACTCAAGAGCGGTGCGCCGCTCATCCCGGTGGCCATGATCGGCACCGACAAGGCGCAGCCGACCGGCCAGATCATCCCGAGCATCCACCGCATTGAGGTGCGCATCGGGGCGCCGCTGGACCTGACGGCATACGCGGGTCGGGGTTCGGAGGACCGCGAGGCGCTGCGCGAGATCACCGATGCGCTGATGGCGCGGCTGCAGGAGTTGAGTGGCCAGCGGTATGTCGATGTGGACAGTGCCGCGCACAAGCGTCAGTTGTTGGCCGCAGCCCGGGCCCGATTGAAGGACGGCCAGGAGCGTTTGAAGGAAGGCCAGGCCAAGGCGGCCGAGCTGGGGTCGCGGCTGGCCCACCGCGCCCACCCGGATGAGGACGGCGTCGAGCCGCTGTCGATGACGCGGCGCGCCTCGCAGCCTGACCCCGACGCAGGCGACCGCCCGGACCTGCGGCACGCGGGCTAAGGCGAGATGGCCACCACGATGGCCCCCGGGGTCGTCGGGGCGTTCACCCGGGGATTGGCGATCTTCCGCCCGCTGGCCCTGGCGTATGCCGGGGTGCTCGCCTGGGTGGACCGGGAGCAGATGCATCGCCCCGGCGCCGCGGTGGCCGTCTTCGCGGTGCTCGCCGCCTGGACGCTGGTAGCGAGTTGGCGGCGCACGGTCACCCTACGGATGGTCGTGATCGATCTCGCGCTCGCGGTGGCGGGAATCCTGGCGACCAGCCTCGCCTACCCCCGCGCCACGGTGATGGCGGGCGCGCTCACGTTGCCGGGCATCTGGTCGGCCTCCGGTGTGGTGGGAGCCGCTATCGTGCGCGGCGCGCGCGGCGGCATGCTGGGCGCGTTGATCATCGCGGTCGCCGACATCGTCTCCGTGGTCCGGCCCAACTTCGGCACCGTCCACAACATCGTGCTGCTCTTCATCGTCGGCTCCCTGATCGGGCTGGCCACCAGCCTGGCCCACGAGAGCGAGCGCCTACTCGAGGCGTCGGTGCGGGCCGAGCAGTCGTATGCCGAGCGCGAACGCCTTGCCCGGATCGTCCACGACGGGGTACTGCAAGGGTTGGCATTCATCAACCGGCGCGGTGCTCAGCTCGGCGGCGAGGCCGCGCACCTCGGTGAACTGGCCGCGGATCAGGAACGCTCGCTGCGGGCGTTGGTCTCCGGGCGCGGCGCCGAACCCCGGGGGGCAGCGGCCGATCTATCCGCCCGATTGCGGTCCCTGGATTCGAGCCGAGTCACGGTGAGCGCCCCGGCCGAGTCGATCGCCATGCCGACCGAGCGGGCCAACGAACTCCTCGCCGCGGTGACGAGCACGCTGGACAATGTCGCCCAGCACGCCGGCCCGGACGCCCAGGCCTGGGTGCTCGTCGAGGATCTCGGCCCCCAGGTATCGATCACGGTGCGCGACAACGGCATCGGTATGCCGTCCGGTCGCGAGGCCGAAGCCGTCGCCCAGGGACGTATGGGGTTGGCCAGCTGCGTGCGCGGGCGAGTGCAGGACCTCGGCGGCCGGGTCGAGATCGACAGCGCGCCGGGGCGCGGATGCACGGTGACGCTCACCGCCCCCAAACGGCTCGAGCCCCTCGCCCAGCGCAATGCAGCGCGGCCCGTCACGCCCAGCGAGGTGCGCCCGGGGTGAGCACCCGGCATACGGCAGGATGACCGGCATGTCGCTGACCGTCTTCGTCTCCGACGATCACCCGCTGTGGCGCGATGCGCTGGCCGCCGACCTGGAGCGGGCCGGACATACCGTGGTGGGTACGGCTGCCGACGGGCCGGCCACGGTCCGGCGGGTCAAGGCGACCACCCCGGATGTGCTGCTGCTCGACCTCAACCTGCCGGGGCTGCACGGCGCCGATGTCTGCGCCGCGGTTGCCGGGCTGGGGACCCGGGTGCTCATCGTCTCCGCCAGTGGCGAGGAGGCCGATGTCCTGGCCGCGATGAAGGCCGGGGCCATCGGCTATCTGTTGAAATCGGCGACCAGCGAGGAGATCCTGGCGTCGGTGGCGGCCACGGCGCGGGGAGAGGCGACCTTTACCCCGGGGTTGGCCGGTCTGGTCCTGGGGGAGTTTCGCAAGCTGGCCAATACGCCGCCCACCGACAGCGACCGTCCGGTCCCCGAACTGACCGACCGCGAGGTGGAGGTGCTGCGGCTCGTGGCGATGGGCTTGTCCAGCAAGGACATCGCCGAACAGTTGAGCATCAGCCATCGCACCGTGCAAAACCACGTCCAGAACACCCTCGGCAAACTCCAGCTGCACAACCGGGTGGAGCTGACCCGGTTCGCCATCGAACGCGGGCTCGACGAGAGCCAGGGGTGACGCCCGGCATACGGATGCCGACCGCGGCCGCTGGGCACCCGCTTATCCTGGTGCGGTGACCGTGGCCGACCCGACTCTGCACCTGCTTCCGGACGGGCCGGCGCTGCCCGCCGCGCAACAGCCCGAGTGGCCCGACGATGCCGCGCTCAAGAGCGCCATCGACACCCTGTCGATCATGCCGCCGCTGGTCTTCGCTGGCGAATGCGATCTGCTGCGGGTACGACTCGCCGCCGCCTCCCGGGGCGAGG
>CAKZIH010000031.1 GCA_936931335.1 uncultured Nostocoides sp.
ACCCCACTTGGAAAAGGTGGGCAGGGACACCACCGGCTCCTCGGTAGGCACAGCGAAGGTGAGGTCCCACGTCGGTGAGTCCGCTGCCAGACGGAAGCTCGCCCAACGGTCGTAATAGGCGGACCAGGCTCCCTGCTCATGCGGGTCACGCACGAAGCGGGTCCACACCGTCCGCCGATGGCATGCGGCCGCGAGCCGACCGACCAGGACGGCGGCCTCGTCGTATCGGGGAACACACCAGTCGCTCGTTGGCTCCTGAAAAGCCAGCTGCATATCGATTACCGCCAGCCAGGCTCCCGGTAACGATGGGATTCCGGGCCTAGAACGCGGATGCGGACCCTTCGTCGATGACGTCATGAGCTCGAGCCAGCATGCTCGTGCCGGGGCGCCGGTGCCACATTCCGGTCGGCCGGGCGGAAGGCACGAATCGCGACGTAGCTGACGGCGGCGGCCAAGGCGCCGATGTAATAGGAGACATCCCCCCAGCGCGCGACGGTCTTGGCCAGCGGCCCCGTCCATAGGGTGGTCGCCCAGAAGAGCGATGACACCAGGCATCCCACGGCCCACGCGAAGAAGCCCCAGGAGATCGTCCGGCTTCGGTCGAAGAGTTCCGCGACCGCTGCCTTGCCGCGCGACCGCGTCCGCAGGAAGTAGTCGAGCAGCAAGACGGTAGTGAAGGGGACAACCAAATAGGCCAAAAGCAAGAGGAAGTCGTAGAAGCGCCCATACGGATCGCCAGACATCCACAGCGTGACCCCGAGCCCCAGTGCCGCGGTCACGAGAACTCCTATTTGGCGACTGACCGGAATGTGGATGGTGAGCAGCGACAGCGCACCGCCGTACAGGTTCATTGCGCTCACCGGGAGGGTCGACACCACGATGGTCAACATGGCCAACCAGGACCACGAGCCGGTCAGTTCCCCTACCGCTTCCACCGCTCCGAGATTTCCCGCAAAGCTCGAGACGAGAACTCCCAGCCCCCCGAGCCACAGCATCGCGAGGAAGGTCCCACCCGCGGTGTAGGCCACAACCTGCGTATGTAAGGTCTGGCGGGGCAAGTATCGAGAGAAGTCCGAGGCGAACGGGGTCCAGGTCATGACGTAGGCGAAGAAGAAGCCCATAAAGGTGACCCAGCTAGCCAGATCGCCCCCGGACCCCGCGTGACCGGAGGCGGCGCCAAGATCGACCCTGCCGACCGCCAGCACCGAGATGATCGCGAACAACACGGCGAGCACTGCACTCGCGACCTTATTGATGAAGTGGATCAGGTTGTGGCCCCAGATCGCGAACAGCGACTGAATCGCAAAAATGACCGAGGCTCCCACCCAGAAGGGGATGTCCACGAGCACTTGCAGGGCCAGCACGGCGAAGACCGTGTTGACCGCGGTCCACCCAACGGCGGAGACATTGGTAAGCAGGGCAATCGGGATGAAGTTTGCGTAATACCCCATCGGGCCGCGAGCTTGCACCTGCTGGGGAACCCCCGTTTTCGTGCCGATCCCGGCGAGTACCCCCATCAGCACGGCACCCAGACCCGCACCGACGACGACCGCTGACAACCCCTGGATGATGCTCAGTCCGAAGGAAGATGCGAAGAATCCCGACACCAGCACCGCCAGAACCATGTTGGCGGCAAACCACAGCGTGAACTGCTGCCGGGGATGGCCGTGGCGCTCATCGTCCGGGATCTCGTCGGTGCCATATGGCTCAGCCTTGGTCAACGAATCGCCGTACGCGGGTGGGGTGGACCGCGAACTGTCCCCCATGGGCGTCTCCTCAGATGGTGTTGCGCTGGGCACCTAGCCCGGCAGCAATGTATGCAAGAGATTAGAACGCAAGGCGCGCCGGGTCAACATCCACCGCGTTTTGAACGGCGGTGCTGCAGTCCCGGGCGGCGGCTAGCGCGCTTCGCGCTTGCTGTGGCATACATGCGCGACGTCGGAGCGACCGCTTACGGGGCGCCAGGGGTGCACGCCAACGGCCGAGCGCCCTGACCGTGGTCAATCAGGGCCAGGATTGGGACTGCCTCATCGGCGCCCCTCGGAGTCTGCGGCCCCAGGCATACGGTGGAGTGGTGACCGATCCCCGTAGTTCGACCCCGCTGTCCATCCTCGACCTGGCGATCGTTCGCGAGGGGCAGCCGGTGGCCGAGGCCCTCGCCGAGAGCGTTGCGCTGGCGCAGCACGCGGAGGCCACCGGCCGGTTCACGCGCATTTGGTATGCCGAGCACCACAACATGAAGGCCATCGCCTCCTCGGCGACCGCGGTCCTGATCGCCCACGTTGCGGCGCACACCGAGACGATCCGGCTCGGCGCGGGCGGCGTGATGCTGCCCAACCACGCTCCACTCATCATCGCCGAGCAGTTCGGCACCCTCGCCGAACTGCATCCCGAGCGGATCGACCTCGGGCTCGGTCGGGCGCCCGGCACCGACCCGGTCAGCATGCGCGCGCTGCGGCGCGACGCGCGGGCGTCCGACAGCTTCCCCGAGGACATCCGCGAACTCCAGGGCTATCTCGCGGGGGAGTCACTGATCCCGAGCGTCGCCGCGCACCCCGGTGCGGGAACCCGGGTGCCGCTCTATATCCTCGGTTCGTCGATGTATGGCGCTCAACTCGCCGCCGCCATGGGTCTGCCATATGCCTTCGCGAGCCACTTCGCCCCGGACGCGCTGCTGCCGGCGATGCGGGCCTATCGCGAGCAATTCCGGCCTTCGGCGCAGCTCGCCGAGCCATACGCCATCGCCGCCCTCAATGTCGTTGCCGCACCGGACTCGGGGCAGGCGCGCGAACTCGCCGACGCGGTCCTTCGCTCCCGGGTGCGCAGCCTGGCCGAGCGCGTCCCGCAGCTCGCCGGCCGCCGGATCGACGAGGCGACCATTGCCGAGTTGATGCGCTCCCCGATCGCGGACCAGGCGCGGCACATGGTGACCTACACGGCGGTCGGGGACCGGGGCGAGGTCGCGGCATACCTGCGGCAATTCCGGGCCGAGACCGGCGCGGACGAACTGATGATCACCAACCCGGCGCCGAGCCTGGACGCGCGGCATACCGTGCTAGACGTATTGGCGTCCATCACGGACTGAGACGACTCCCTGATGTCCCGGGGTCAGGCGGCGAGCGCGACAGACAAGGAACTCTTCAGCGGACTGGGATCGCTTCCGGCAGTAGGCGGTTGATCGAGCACACCGAGGTGATCAACCGGCTCGCTGGTATGTCGTCTACCCACTGGATCGGTCCAGGTGACGGTCGCGTCCGGATGAATGGTTACGCGCCAGCCGGGGGACTGCTTGAGCCGGTGATGGCGTCGGCACAGGCACATAAGGTTGGCCGCCGACGTCGGGCCGTCGGGCCAGGGCCGGACATGGTCGAGGTCGCAGAACCGCGCGCTCACCGCACAATTCGGGAAGCGACACTGCCGATCGCGGAAGCGCACCAGCCGTGCCATCGCCTCCGGTATGCGGTAGCGCGAGGCCGCCTCCTGAGTTGGGCGCCGCTCGCCGCGAGTGAACCCCTTGGCGATCTGTCCGCTCACCACCGCTCCGGTCGTAGGGTGGCAGGCGATCGGGGCGTCCACGACCGCCCGCCCGGACGCATACGCCGCCTCGAGCCAGGACCGCCGTACCGGGGTAGACCCTGGCCCACCGAACCCCGCCAACGGCACGATGCCGGGCTCGGCTGGAGCAGGCGTGGAGGAGGTGGCAGGTGCCGCGCTCAACGGCATACCGGCAGGCTGAGCCGCGTACACGTGCAGGGTGACGTCGGCGTGACCGAGCAACAGTTCCAGATGCGCGTCGGCGCGCGCCTGGGCGAGCGTCAACGTTCCGGCGCCGCCCTCAGCCTTGGCATCGCGGTCGGCGGCCAGGAGTTCTCGAGCCCGTTCATCGATCGCTGCCCAAGCGAGACGGGCATCGTCCACCAAGTACAACCCGTCCCACCGGTCCAGATGTTCGGACTCACCGAATCGGTGCAACCCACGTCGGTCTCGATCTGCGGCGGCACGCGCGGCGATGACGTCGGGGGCCATCTTGGTCAGGAGCGCGCGCACCCGGCGGGTCAAGGGCCCGGCACTCTCCACCCACGCCCCGGCACGATCGACTCGATCCACTAGGCAGGCGACGATCTGTTCTTCCACGTGAACCGGGGCATCGGCCAGCTCGGAGTGCACCAGGCCCGCGCGAAATCCATCAAGCCGGCCCGCCCGCATCTCCTCCACCAGTGCGGGCACCCGTTCGGCCAGTTCCACGGCGGTCGCGACGCGCCGAGTCGCCACCTGGAGACTCACCCCCAAACACGGGGCGATCAATTCAGGCGCTTGTGAGCCCAGCGCCAGGCGTCCTACGAAGGTCTCCCGGGCATCCTCTGGCTCCGGGTCGGCACTATGCGCCACGGCCACCATCAGATCGTTCGCCAGCGCATCGAGCCGGTTGCGCAACTCCTGGACGACCGCCAGCGCGTCCAGCCTTGCGTTAAGGCTCCGGGGCACATCCTCCGCCGGCACGCTGTCGATCGCCGCTAGCGCGGTGTCGATGGCCGTCCGGAGGTTCATCTAGGAATGCTATACGAACATGCGTACGAATGCAAGTCAACTCACGATCAAGGGCCCTGCGCGCCGAGTACCAGCAATGGCTTCCACCGGGAACCTTGCGCTTCCCCCCTGCTGCAAAGTAGGGCGAAGCTCAGGTTTCCGGCATCCGGAGAGAAACCGGTTACTCCTGCGGCCTGCGACCCCGCCTCGGTTACCTAGCCCATACGCACGGGCGTCCGTATGGCGACATACATAACGCGATGTTTGGCGAACCATAACGTTGTGTTCGTATGATGGGGCGCGTGACCGCGACCACCTCCCGCCCCACCCGGACCACGGCAACCGGCGCTTGGGCCGATGGCGACCGGACCCCGCTCAACCACAACGAGGAGTTCAAGCAGGCGGACGACGCGCTCAACGTCCGCCAGCGCATCCTCGACGTCTATTCCAAGCAGGGTTTCGCCTCGATCCCCGGCGACGACCTGCGCGGTCGGATGCGCTGGATGGGGATGTACACCCAGCGCAAGGAGGGCATCGACGGCGGCCAGACCGCGACGCTGGCACCCGAGGAGCTCGACGCCGAGTACTTCATGATGCGGGTGCGCTGCGACGGAGGCGCACTGACCACCGAGCAGCTACGCGCTATTGGCGATGTGAGCACGGCATACGCCCGGGGCACGGCGGACATCAGTGACCGGCAGAACATCCAGCTGCACTGGGTGCGGATCGAGGACGTCCCGGCGATCTGGGAACGGCTCGAGGGAGTCGGGCTGACCACCATGGAGGCCTGCGGCGATTGCCCGCGGGTGATCCTCGGTTCACCGGTGGCGGGCATCGACGCGGACGAGATCGTCGACGGCACCCCGGCCATCGACGAGATCCGCCGCCGCTGGATCGGCAGCCCGGAATTCTCCAACCTGCCCCGCAAGTTCAAGACCGCGATTTCTGGCTCGCCGGTGCTCGATGTCGCCCACGAGATCAACGACGTCTCCTTCGTCGGCATCCGCCACCCGCAGCTCGGCGCCGGCTTCGACGTATGGGTGGGCGGCGGCCTCTCGACGAACCCAATCTTCGCCCAGCGCCTGGGGGTTTTCGTCACCCTCGACGAGGTCCCCGAGGTATGGGCGGGGGTCGTCGGCATCTTCCGCGACCACGGTTACCGGCGGCTGCGCAACAAGGCGAGGCTGAAGTTCCTCGTCGCCGACTGGGGCGCCGAGAAGTTCCGACGGATGCTCGAGGAGGACTACCTCGGCCATGCGTTGCCCGACGGTCCGGAGCCGCAATTGCCGCCGGGCGCCCGGCGCGACCACGTCGGCATTCACCGGCAAAAGGACGGCAAGGTCTGGGTCGGTGCCGCCCCGATCGCCGGCCGGGTCAGCGGGCCGATCCTGTCCGCGATCGCCGATCTCGCGGAACGCTATGGCTCCCAGCGCGTTCGGCTCACCCCGCACCAAAAGTTGCTGGTCCTCGACATCGACCCCGACCGCGCCGAGGATCTTGCGGCCGAACTCGCCGAGCACGACCTCTATGTCGCGCCCAGCGAATTCCGCCGGAATGTGTTGGCGTGCACCGGGATCGAGTACTGCAAGCTGGCGCTGACGGAGACCAAGGAGCGCGCGCGCACCGTCGTGCTGGAGCTGGAGCGCCGCCGCCCCGACTTCGACGTCCCGCTGGGCATCCACGTCAACGGTTGCCCGAATGCCTGCGCCCGCACCCAGATCGGCGACATCGGGCTCAAGGGCATGGTGCAGCGCGACGAGAACGACGAGCTGCAGGAGGTCTTCCAGGTCCACCTCGGTGGCGGTCTCGGCCAGAGCCCGAGCGTGGCCCGCAAGACCCGCGCCCTCAAGGTGAGCGCCGAGGACCTGCCCGACTACATCGAGCGGGTGACCGGCCACTATCTCGAGCAACGTTCTGCCGCAGAGTCATTCGCCGAATGGGCGCACCGAGCCGACGAGGACGACCTGCGATGAGCGCCATACCGGTGGAGAATCGCACCGCGCAGATCGAGGACTTCCTCGCGCGGGAGCGGGCGGCCACGACATACGAGGACAAGGTGGCGATCGGCCGCGAGGTCCTCCAGTGGGGGCTGGACACCTATGGCGACCGGCTCACCATCGCCAGCTCGATGGGCGACGAGATCCTGCTGCACCTGGCCGGCACCACCGCACCCGGATTCGACGTCTTCTTCCTGGACACCGGCTACCACTTCGCCGAGACCCTGGGCACCCGCGATGCGTATGCGGTGATGCACCCGCTGCGGATCCGCACCGTGCTGCCGAAGGAGACGGTCGAGCGCCAGGATGTGCGCTTCGGCCCGCGGCTGCACGCGCGCAACCCCGATCTGTGCTGCCGGATGCGCAAGGTCGCCCCGCTCAATGCGGCGCTCGAGGGCTACGACGCGTGGGTGACCGGCGTCCGCCGCGTGGACGCCCCAACCCGCGCCAACAGCGAGATCGTGGAATGGGACGCCAAGCGATCGATGATCAAGATCAACCCGCTCGTCGGCCTCACCCACGAGGAGCACGACCGGTATGCGGCCGAGCACGGCGTCTTCCTGAATCCCTTGCGGGAGTTGGGGTTCACCTCGATCGGTTGCGAGCCGTGCACGCGACCCGTCGCGGTCGGCGAGGACCCCCGGGCCGGCCGCTGGTCGGGCCAGGAGAAGGTCGAATGCGGCCTGCACATATGAGTAGCGCGCCCGATTATCCGATCACCCTCGACGTCCGGGACCGCCGCGTCCTCGTCGTCGGCGCCGGCCCCGTTGCCGAGCGCCGCGTGCGTATGTTGCTCGCCGCCGGCGCGAAGGTCGACGTGGTCGCCCCGCGCGCCACCGATGGTGTCGCCGAACTGGCCGAGGGTGGCGAGATCTCCTGGCAGCAGCGGGAATTCGCGGCCACGGACCTGGTGGCGCCGTCGCGGGCATGGCTCGTGCATAGCGCGACGGGGGTTGCCGAGGTGGATGACCTCGTGGGCAATAGCGCTGCGGCAGAAGCGATCTGGTGCGTGCGCGCCGGGGACTCGGAGAAGTCCGCCGCATGGATGCCAGCCATCGGCGTCGGCAGGGGAGACGCCGCGGGCATCCAGGTCGCGGTGACCGGCGGGGGAGACCCGCGTCGTTCGACCGCGCTGCGGGACGCCATTCTCATTGGTATGGAGACCGGTGAGCTTCCGGTGGCCCGCATCCGGGGCACCGAATCCGTTGCGCCGCATCGGGAATCGACCCGGCAGTTCGGCCGCGTCGTCCTGGTCGGCGGGGGGCCCGGCGCCGATGACCTGATCACGGTGCGCGGCCGGCGCCTGCTCGCGCAGGCCGACGTGGTGGTCACCGACCGGCTCGGGGCGACTGGACTGCTTGACCAGCTACCGCAGCGCACCACGATCATCGACGTGGGCAAGACCCCCGGCCATCATCCGGTGCCGCAGTGGGAGATCAACGAGATCCTGGTGCGCGAGGCCAAGGAGGGCCAGCTCGTGGTCCGGCTCAAGGGCGGCGACCCCTTCGTCCTCGGTCGCGGCGGCGAGGAAATGCTGCACTGCGCGGCCCACGGCATACCGGTGGAGGTTGTCCCCGGCGTCACCTCGGCCATCTCCGTGCCGGCCGCGGCTGGCATTCCGGTGACGCAGCGCGGCATCACCGCATCTTTCGTCATGGCGTCAGCGCACGAGGGACCGGAACACGTTCTGACAGCGGCGCGTTCGGCCGCCCCGGATGCCACCCTCGTGCTGCTCATGGGGGTCAGCCGACTCGCGGAGACTGCGGCGGGGCTGATCGCGGCGGGGCGGGCGCCGCATACCCCGGTGGCGCTCATCGAGTCCGGCTGGACGCCCCGGCAGCGCACGACCACCACCACGCTGGAACGCGCCGGTGCCGATGCCCGGGCGGCCGGAGTCAAGGCTCCCGCGGTCGTCGTCATCGGTGACGTCGTCGGAGTGCGTGACGAACTACTCGCGCTCGGCGCGCTGGCCGGCTAAAGCGGCGGGCTCAAGGCGTGCGAACCGGCTGCGTCCGCCTGCGGTCAACGAGGGGAACAGCACCCCTGACTGAGGTGATCCTGCTCGCCCATGGGTCGCCGGACCCACGACATGCCCGGGATGTGGCCGCACTCGCGCGCCGGGTGGACGCGGCGGCACCACAGCTGCGCATACGGGCGGCATACCTGGACCATCACGGGCCGACGATCGCCGAGACGGCCGAGGAACTCACCCCTGGTGGCGGCGGGGCAGTCGTCGTGGTCCCCGTCCTGCTCTCCCGGGCCTTCCACGCGCGCGTGGATATCCCGGCGGCCGCACGCGAGCTGGGGGAGCTCACCGCCCGACGGGTGCTGGTCGCCGGCCCGCTCGGGCCGGACCCGGCGCTCGGCCAGGCCGTCGGCGAGCTGCTCGACGGCCGGCCCGAGACACGGGTACTGGTCTACCTGGCCGGCTCCTCGCGGACCGAGGCAATCGCGGATCTCGTGGCCGCCTTGCATTTCGGCTTGCCCGGTGGGCGCGGCTACGCGTTCGCCACTCTGGACGAGCACCTCCCGCTGGGGGATGCCATCGACCGGCTCCGCCAGACCCGGCCCCGCACCGATGCCACGGTCGCGGGCATCGTGGGGGTGGCGGCGATGATCGCCGAAGGCATTCTGCGCGACCGGATGGTGCAACGCTGCCGGGACCACGGCATACCGTTTGCGGACGGGGTGCTGGCCGATACCGACGCCCTGGCCGCCCTGATCCTGCGCCGGGTCCACGAGGCCATCGACGCGGACGATCACGCGAGGGAATGACTGTCGGACCCCTCCGGTTGGCTACTCCCATGAGTTCAAACGCCTGGCAGGTGATGCACAGCCTCACCAGAGAGAGCAGCGTCTCCGACACCAAGCTGCCACCAGGCACCGCGCGCCGGGTCCTGGCGTATGCCCGTCCGGTCCGCGGTTCGATCATGGCGTTCCTCCTTCTGGTGGTCGTGGACGCCCTCTTCGTGGTCGCTACGCCCTTGCTGCTCGCTCGGCTGATCGACAAGGGGGTCGTGCCGGGGGACCGGTCTCTGGTCACCACGCTGGCGCTCCTGGTGGCGCTGCTCGCCATCCTCGACGCGGCGGTCTCCGTCGTCTCGCGTTGGTATTCGTCGCGGATCGGGGAGGGGCTGATCTACAACCTGCGCAGCCAGGTCTTCAACCACGTCATCCGGCAGCCGATCGCCTTCTTCACTCGCGCCCAGACCGGCGCGCTGGTCAGCCGGGTCAATAATGACGTGATCGGGGCCCAGCAGGCCTTCACCTCCGTCCTGTCGAGCGTGGTGGGCAACCTGGTGTCTCTCACGCTGATCCTCGCCGCAATGATCGCGCTGTCCTGGCAGCTCACCCTGGGCGCCCTGGTGCTGGTCCCGCTCTTCCTGCTCCCGGCGAAATGGATGGGCCGGCGGCTGGCCGCGCTCTCGCACGAGCAGATGAACCTCAATGCCGCCATGGGTGCCCAGATGACCGAGCGTTTCAACGTCGGCGGGGCGCTGCTGGTCAAGCTTTTCGGCGACCTGGACCGCGAGGACCAGGAGTATGCCGCCAGGGCCGCCCGGGTGCGCGATATCGGCGTCAAGATGGCGATGCACCGCACGATTCTTTTCGTGGCGCTGACCTTCATCGCCTCGCTGGCCACCGCCCTGGTCTACGGCTTCGGCGGCCTGATGACCATCGACGGCTCCCTGACCGTGGGCACGCTGATCGCGCTCGCCGCGCTGCTCGCCCGGCTGTATGGCCCGCTCACCACGCTGAGCAATGTGCGCGTCGACATCATGACCGCGCTGGTCTCCTTCACCCGGGTTTTCGAGATCCTCGACCTACAGCCGGCCATCCGGCAGGCACCGAATGCCCGCCCCCTGCCGGCCGGTGCCGTGGACGTCGAACTCGACCACGTGAGCTTCGGCTATCCGGGTGCCGACGAGGTGTCTCTGCCCTCCTTGGAGGTCGGCGCCAATGGCGACCGCGCCGCGGGGCAACTGGTGCTCGACGACATCTCTTTCCACGCGGCGTCCGGGGAACTCATCGCCCTGGTGGGTCCCAGCGGCGCGGGCAAGACGACCATCACCACGCTGCTCGCCCGCCTCTATGACCCGAGCTCGGGGACCGTCCGGCTGCAAGGGGTCGATCTGCGCGAGGCCACCCTGGCCTCCATCACGGCATCCGTCGGCGTGGTCACCCAAGAGAGCCATCTCTTCCACGACACCATCCGCGCGAACCTGCTGTATGCCCGTCCCGACGCCACCGAGGAGCAGATGCGCCAGGCCTTGCAGGCCGCGCAGATCCTCCCGCTGATCGAGGCACTGCCGCAGGGATTGGACACCGTGGTCGGGGACCGGGGTCACCGGCTATCTGGTGGGGAGAAGCAGCGCATCGCCATCGCCCGGCTGCTGCTCAAGGGCCCTGGGCTGCTGGTCCTGGACGAGGCGACTGCGCACCTGGACAGCGAGTCGGAACTGGCCGTGCAGCGTGCCCTGGACACCGCCTTGGCGGGCCGCACCGCGATCGTCATCGCCCACCGGCTCTCGACCATCCGCCGGGCCGACCAGATCCTGGTCGTAGACGACGGCCGGATCGTCGAGCGCGGCCGACACCAGGAGTTGCTCGCCGCCGGCGGCGTGTATGCCGATCTCTACCGCACGCAGTTCACCGACGACCCCGATCCGGTGCCCGTGGGCTGAGCCTCAGAACGTCAGTCAGGCGCGGGCGGCCTATTCGTCCTCTTCGTCCCAAATCCGGGTCCGGCGCGGTCGGGGTTGCGAAGCGGATGTGGGATCCCCTGGTCCCCGGGGCGCTCCACCTGCCGGGGTGCCGACCGGGCCAGCGCGCAACTCGCGCCTGATCCCCAGGGCCACCAGGATGAACCCCGCCGGCATGGCGATCCACCACTGATAGGCGTAGGCCTGATGTGGTCCCAGGCTGCGATCCGGCATACCCAGGGGAGTGGGGGTGATCGGCCCGGTGACGGCCCCGGTGGGCGGTGGGGCGACATCGGCATCCGGACGGGCGAGCTGCACATACGCCCCGAGCAGGGAGGTGCCGGTCGCTGCCGCGGCCTCCTCCAGATTGAGGCTGGCCAACTGGCCGCTCGTGCTGGCTCGGCCGCGTGACCGCTCACCCGGGCGCACCCAGCCGGTGACCTCGACGCTGCCGGCGGGGGCCGGGGCGATGGTGGGTACGTCGTCGGCGCCCTTGTCTCCCAAGGGAACCCAACCCCGGTCCACGAGCACGGCGGCACCGGAGGCCAATCGGAATGGGCGCACGACCTCGTAGCCGACGTCACCGTCATACGTCCGGGCGCGGACTAATAGCTCCGGCGAGCCAAACTCCCCACGCAGGCTGACATGTCGCCATTCCTGTGACCGGGGTAGCGGCGCGCTGGTGGCCACGGACTCGATCGGGACCGCCGGGGCGCCGTAGTAGGAGGAGATCCGCTCGTTCCGCTCGACCTTCTCGATGTGCCGCCCGTACTGCCAGTGGCCCAAGAAATAGGCGGCCACGGCGAAGAGCGCGGAGAGGAGCAGGGCGCCCAGCCAGCGCGGGGTGAAGAGCGCCCGGATCACCGCCCCACGGTATACACGTGGCGCCGGCCCGGCGGCGCCCACCCCGGTCGTCGCAGCGCTTAGGCTTCTCGGATGACCCAGGTGACTCAGCTGCCCGTGCCGCAGGTGCGGCCGGCTGGTGGCTTGGTGGACACCTTCGGGCGCATCGCGCGCGATCTGCGCGTGTCGGTCACCGACCGCTGCAATTTGCGATGCACCTATTGCATGCCGGCCGAGGGGCTGCCGTGGTTGGCCAAGCCGGAGATGCTCACCGACGACGAACTGATGCGCCTGATCGGGGTTTTCGTCGACCTGGGTGTGCGGCAGGTGCGCTTGACCGGCGGGGAGCCGCTGCTGCGTCGCTCGGTGGTGGACTTGGTCGCCCGAATTGCCGCGCTGACCCCGCGGCCCTCGATTGCGATGACCACCAATGGGATTGGGCTAGCCCGGCTGGCGCAGCCGCTGAAGGACGCTGGCCTGGACCGGGTCAATGTCTCCCTGGACACCATCGATGCCGAGGAGTTCCGCACGCTCACCCGGCGCGACCGGCTTGCCGATGTGGAGGCTGGGCTCAATGCCGCCGCCGCGGCCGGGTTGACTCCGGTCAAGGTCAATGCGGTCGCCATGCGGGGGGTCAACGAGGACGTCGCCAGCTTGCTGCAGTGGTGCGTGGAACGCGGCTACGAGTTGCGGTTTATCGAGCAGATGCCGCTGGATGCTGGGCACGAGTGGCAGTCCGACACCATGGTGTCCGCTGCCGAGATCCGAGACCGGCTGCAGCGGCGTTTCCGACTCACCCCGCTGGATGGGCGCGGGAGCGCACCGGCCGAGCGATTCCTGGTGGACGACGGGCCGCATACCGTCGGAATCATCGCCAGCGTCAGCGACCCGTTCTGCGCGGCCTGCGATCGGGTCCGGCTCACGGCCGACGGACAGGTCCGCAACTGCCTCTTTGCGACCGGCGAAGCGGACCTGCGCGGCCCCCTGCGCGAGGGCGCCAGCGACCAAGACCTCGCCGAGATCATCCGCGCCGAGATGTGGCGCAAAACCCCCGGCCACGGCATCGGCGAACCCGGGTTCACCCAGCCGGACCGGCCGATGAGTGCCATCGGCGGCTGAACACGCTGGTCAGCCCTGGGCTGTCCGGGCGATCGGGTCCACCCGCGCCGCGCCACCCTCCGGGACCCGCAGCACCCAAGGGCCCGCAGCTCGCAAGGTGATGGGTGGCGCGTCGGGGGGATAGACCTCGGCCACTGCACCATCGACCCAGAGCTGCGTGCCGGCCGGCAGCGTCACCGCCCCCGACATGCCTGCCCCCTCCAGTTGCGCTGCGCCGCACGTGATGTGGACGCAGGCGGCGCCGGTCAGGGTATGCCGTCCGGCCGCCACCTCGGTCCGTTCCGCTTTGAGGAGCAGGCCCCGCGTCGCCGGATCTGGGTAACTGTGCACCTCGCTGCCGGACAATTGCAGGCGCCGGGGCAGGGTGAGGCAACCCGCGCTGGTCGCCCCCGGGACAGCGGTCTGTTCCACCACCCAGCCGAAGAGCAGCGGGTCGCCGCAGCCCTCGTCATACAGCTGCGGAGCATAGAAGGCCGGGCCGACATCGAGCGGGCCGGTGCGCTCGCCGACAAAGCACGGCCGCGCGTCCTGGTCCGACTCGAGGCGGCCCGTCACCCAGCTCACCATGCCGAAACGTCCCCGCAGTTGCGGCGAGAGCACGATCGCGGCTGCGTCCCCCCGGATGACGAGCTGCGGACACTCCCATACGTCCGCCTTGGGCAGTTGATCGAAGACCGGGTCGGTGTTCCGGGCGAGAACACCGACATACCGCCAGTTGCGGATGTCGTCGCAGTCGAAGAGCAGCAAAGCGGCACCGCCCCCGGCCAGTCCCGCCCCCAGGAGGGCCCAGCGGCGCTCGTTCAGCGAGAAGACGAAGGGATCGCGCATCACCCGGATCTCGGCATCCGAGGGGGTAGTCGCGACTACCTCGGGTCGGCTCCACCGATCCAGGTCCGGCGATCCCCAGCGCAGGCAGACGGTGCTTTCCTCGCTCGCGTCCACCAAACCCGAATAGACCACGGCCGGCCGCGGCAGCCCGGGGACGAAGACGCCTGTCCAACAGCCGTATGCGTCCGGTCCGCCCGGCTCGGGGGCGAAGGCCACCGGATGCTCGCGCCAGGTCAGCAGGTCCGGGCTGCTGACATGTCCCCAGGCGATCGCGTCGTGCACCGGGCCCGCCGGATTGTGCTGGAAGAAGACATGCCACCGCCCGTTATGGCGGGTGATGCCGTTGGGATCGTTGAGCCAGCCGGCGGCGGGCCGGACGTGATAGCTCGACGGGTCGGTCACCAGCGGCTCACGCCTCGGGAGCCCGCGGCGGAACCACCCGGCCCTCGAGCACCTCGTCGGTGCGCGGCGCGAGCAGCGGGGTCACCGGGGTGGCCGGGGTGAGGGTGCCTGCGGCCCGGGGGCCGACCGCATTGGCGAAAACGACCGCGACATACGGCAGCAAGACGGCACCGGCGACCGCCGCCCAACGTAACCAGCCGGTGAGCACCACGGCCAGGATGAAACACAGGATGCGGATGGCCATGGTCACCAGGTAATTGCGCAGCCGGGTGTCCTGCTCGGCACGCAGGTTCTGCGGCGCGGTGGTGACCGACTGCACGCCCTCGGGGGAGGCCATTGACTCAGCTTACGTCGGTATAGCGGGTGCTCCCCGCGACCGATCCGCCGGGCGCAGCCCACAGGGTGGGGCCCGTCCACTAGGTTCGTAACCCAGTGTGGCCCGACCGGGCCGCCGACGCGCCAGGAGGCCCGATGACCGCCCGCAATGTCCTCGTCACCGGAGGTAACCGGGGGATCGGCCAGGCAATAGCCGAGGCGATGGCGGCGGACGGGCATTCGGTGGTCATCACCTCCCGGTCGGGCGACGGGCCGGAGGGTCTGCGCGCGGTCACCGGCGATGTCACCGACACCGCCTCCGTCGATGCGGCCTTCAGCGCCGCCGAAGACCTGCTCGGCGGCCCGATCGAGGTGCTGATCGCCAACGCCGGGATCACCAAGGACGGCCTGCTCATGCGGATGAGCGACGCCGATTTCGACGCGGTGCTGGACACCAACCTCACCGGTGCCTTCCGCTGCGCCCGCCGGGCCAGCGCCGGGATGATCAAGAAGCGCTTTGGCCGGATGATCTTCATCTCCAGCGTGGTCGGCCTGTATGGCGGCCCGGGCCAGACCAATTACTCCGCGTCCAAGTCCGGCCTGGTCGGTCTGGCCCGCTCGGTCACCCGCGAGCTGGGCGGGCGGGGGATCACCGCCAATGTCATCGCCCCCGGTTTCATCGAGACCGAGATGACCGCGCAACTGCCCGAAGACCGCCAGAAGGCGTATAAGAGCGCCATCCCGGCCGGCCGGTTCGCCACCCCGGACGAGGTCGCCGCGGCGGTGCGCTTCCTCGCCTCGGACGAGGCGGGGTATATCTCCGGCGCGGTCATCCCCGTCGACGGCGGCCTCGGCATGGGCCACTGAGCCGGGCACCAAGCCACCCGGGCCACAAGACTTACTGACGCAACGACATACGGAAGGGAAACGCGAATGCTGCTCGAGGGCAAGACGCTCTTGGTGACCGGGGTGCTCATGGACTCCTCGATCGCCTTCCATATCGCCAAGCTCGCCCAAGAGCAGGGTGCCAAGGTGATCCTGACCTCATTCGGCCGGACGATGAAGATCACCCAGACGATCGCCCGGCGCCTGCCGCATACCCCACCGGTCCTGGAACTCGATGTCGCCGATCAGGAGCACCTGGACTCCCTCGCCGACCGCCTGCGCGAGCACACCGACCGCCTCGACGGGGTCGTGCACTCCATCGGGTTCGCCCCGCAGGGCGCCTTCAACTTCCTCGAAGGCACCTGGGAGGACGTCGCCACCGCCATGCAGGTC
>CAKZIH010000032.1 GCA_936931335.1 uncultured Nostocoides sp.
ATCGCGCCGCCGTGCTGCTTAAGGCGGCCGAGCTGCTCGCCGGCCCCTGGCGCGCCCGGATCAACGCCGCCACCATGCTCGGCCAGAGCAAGACCTGCTACCAGGCCGAGATCGACAGCGCGTGCGAGCTGATCGACTTCTGGCGCTTCAATGTCCACTTCGGCCAGCAGATCCTCGCCGAGCAGCCGGAGGCGAACTCGCCCGGCGTGTGGAACCGTCTCGACCACCGCCCGCTCGAGGGTTTCGTCTACGCGATCACGCCGTTCAACTTCACCGCGATCGCCGGCAACCTGCCGACCGCCCCGGCCCTGATGGGCAACACCGTGGTCTGGAAGCCCAGCCCCACCCAGCAGTTGGCCGCGACCTTCGTCATGCAGTTGCTGCAGGAGGCCGGGATGCCCCCGGGCGTGATCAATATGGTCACTGGTGACGGCATCGAGGTCTCGAATGTCGTTCTCGCGCAGCGCGATCTCGCGGGCATCCACTTCACCGGATCGACCAAGACCTTCCAGTACCTCTGGCAGCAGGTCGGCACCCGGCTGGACTCCTATGCGACCTACCCGCGCCTGGTGGGGGAGACCGGGGGCAAGGACTTCGTCCTCGCCCACCCCAGCGCCGACCCCGATGTGCTGCGCACCGCGCTGATCCGCGGGGCATTCGAGTACCAGGGCCAGAAGTGCTCCGCCGCCTCTCGGGCCTACATCCCGCGCTCGCTGTGGAACACGATCAAGGACGACCTGATCTCGCAGACCGATGGGCTGAGCCAGGGCGATGTCGCGGACTTCAGCAACTTCATGGGTGCGGTCATCGACGACAAATCCTTCGCGCGCAACGCCGCGGCCATCAACCGCGCCCGCAGCACCAGCGGTCTGAGCATCGCCGCCGGCGGCACCTATGACGACAGCGAGGGCTACTTCGTGCGCCCCACGATCGTGGTGGGGGAGGACGACCTGGACGAGGTGTTCACCACCGAATACTTCGGGCCGATCCTCGCCGTGCACGTCTACCCGGACCGCTCCTTCGCCCGCACCCTGGAGCGGATGGAGTCCTCGGCGCCCTATGCGCTGACCGGCTCGATCATCGCCCAGGACCGCGAGGCGATCGCCTCCGCCACCGAGGAACTGCGCTTCTCGGCGGGCAACTTCTATATCAACGACAAGCCCACCGGGGCCGTCGTCGGCCAGCAGCCCTTCGGTGGCAGCCGCGCCTCGGGCACCAACGACAAGGCCGGTTCGGCCGCCAACCTACAGCGTTGGACCTCCCCGCGGGTCATCAAGGAGACCTTGGTCCCGCCGACTCGGGTCGCATACCCGCACCAGGGCTGAGCACGCCCTCCGCCAGGCGGCCCGGGGGACATCCCCCGGGCCGCGCCTGGCATACCCGTCCATCCGGCTCAGTGTCGGCAACACGCGGTGGGCCAGAAACCGCATACGGCGTGTTGCCGACACTCCGACCGACGCCGGGGGCGGGGTGCCGCATACCGGGCGCAATAGGCTGGGGGAGCTATGAGAATTCGCGAATCGACCGACTTCCCGGGCTCCTGCGAGCAGGTATTTGCCATCCGGACCAGTGGCGCCTTCCAGGAGCAGAAGCTGCAGCGCTCCGGCGCGCTCGAGCACTCCCACGAGGTGCAGGTCGAGGGCGAGCACACGATCGTGACCACCCGCCGGGCCATGCCCACCGACCAACTGCCCGATGTCGCCCGCAAGTTCGTCGGGGATCAACTCGTGATCGAGGAACGCCAGGACTGGGGTCCGGCGCAGGCCGACGGCGCCCGTCGCGCCGCCGTCGACATCCGGGTGGCCGGGGTGCCGGTCACCGTCACCGGAACTCTCGCCCTGCAGCCCAATGGCTCCGGATGCCGCCAGGAACTGGACGGCGACCTCAAGGCCGGCATCCCCTTCCTCGGGGGCAAGATCGAGCAGGCCGCCGCGCCGGCCATCGCCTACGGCTTCAGGATCGAATCCCAGCTCGTCACCGAGCAACTCGCCGCCGGCCACTGAGCCCGGCGGCCCAGCGCAAACCGTCGGCTCAGCGCAGCCCGTCGGCTCAGCGCAGCCCGTCGGCGACGCCCGTGAACTGCCGGGCCAGCCAGGTGAGTTCGGTGCACAGTTCTTCCGCCCGAGCCCGTATGCCGTCCGTCTCCGCTTGATACTGCGCGCGTAGGTCCGCCAGTGCCCGTTCCCGGGCGACGATCGGCCCGGCGTCGGCGACCCCACTCACCCCCAGCGGGCGCGTGATGCCGTCCTCGCCGAGCGCCAGCCCGGCCGCCTGGGCCGCCTCGCCCAGTGCCGCGAGCCGATGCGCCGCATTCGCCTGCTCGTATGCCGCCTGCTGCAGCAACGCTGCGAACCGCCGGGACAACTGGGCGGTGATCCGGGCCGATTCGCCGACCTCCACCACGACCCGCCGAGTCGCCCAGGGCAGCCGGGGCGCACCGGGGCCGGGGCGCGAAGTCAGCTCGGTCGCGCTTTGCCCGAGCCGGGCCGCCAGGCTTGCCAAGGCTGACGCCGTGGCGGCCAAAGACGCCGGATCGCCCGTCACGAGGGCCACCCCGCACGCTCCCAGCCGTACCCTGGGCCACCCTCGCCGACGCGCTGCGCACCGTCGCCTCGTGGGTGCCCCGCACGCTCATCTCGCGGGCCGGTGGTCGGCGGCGGGAACTGCGCCGCGGCATCCCGCGCCGCCGCGGACAGCATCCGAAGGGCATCCAGCGCAGCGTCGAGACAGCCGTCGAGGGCCGCCTGACCCGAGCGGTCCCCTGCCACCGGGAAGGTGGACAGCAGTGACTCCACGCCGTCATCGCACGAGCCGGACAACTCGGTCAGTGCCTGCGCGAGCCCCTCCGGGGCGGGCGCGCGCGTCATGGCGGCACTCTAGTTCGCCCCACCGACACCGCGCCCCGGTTATCCACAGGGCAGCCCGCGCCCACCAGCCACCCCGGGCGGACCCGTCATACCGGCCACCAGCACCGATACCCGCGATTGGCCCGCCATTGGTGAGGTGGGTACCCTCGGAGGCGGGGCGACGGAGCCCCGTCAGCCTCGACCAAGAGAGTGTTTTTCTGGTGCCCACCGAGCCCGTGACCACGACCGATCGACGCGCCGCCCTCGACGCCTTGCTGCGCGAGCGCGCCCCGGAGGTGGCCGCCTTCGCCGGCGAATACTTCCGGCATCTGCCCGCCGAAGACCTGCTCCAGCGCTCCCCGGAGGAGCTGGCCGACCTAGTCGAGCGACACCACCAGCTTGCCAAGGATCGGCCCGCCAACAGCCCTGCCGTCGCCCTGCTGCCGCAGGAGGTCACCGACGGGTGGACCGAGCGCCATACCGCGATCCAGATCGTCACGGACGACATGCCCTTCCTGGTGGACTCGGTCCGCGGCGCACTCTTACGCGCCGGGCGTACCGTCCACGTGGTCATCCACCCCCAGCTGCGGGCGCAGCGCGATGACGCCGGCGCCCTCGGTGCGGTTACCCCCGCGGCCGGCGACGAGGCGTCTGCGGACGCCATCCCCGAGTCATGGATGCATCTGGAGATCGACCGGGAGGCCGACCCGCAGCGGCGCGAGGAACTGCTCGCCGAACTGCACCAGGTGCTTACCGATGTGCGTGCCGCCGTGCAGGACTGGCAGCCAATGCGTGGGCGGGCCGGTGCGATCGCGGCCGAATTGGCCGTCGCGCCGCCACAGGGTGTCGCCGCGGACGAGGTCGCCGAGACCGTCGCCTTCCTCAAGTGGCTCGCCGACAACCACTTCACCTTCCTCGGCTACCGCGACTACCAGCTCGCCCCGGTCCCCGACGGCACCGGTCTGCTGCCCGTACCCGGCACCGGGCTCGGCCTGCTGCGGGTCGACCCCCCGGCGGACACGCCCCGCCCGGCCCTGTCCGAGCAGGCGATGGCGGCCGCGGTAGAGCCGCACCTGGTGATCGTCACCAAGGCCAACTCGATCTCCACCATCCACCGGCCCGTCTATCTCGACTACGTCAGCATCAAGGTTTTCGACGCGCAAGGCACGGTCACCGGGGAGCACCGCTTCCTCGGCCTGTTTACCAATAGCGCGTATGCCGCCTCCGTCGAGCAGGTGCCGATCCTGCGGACCAAGGTCGCCGAACTGCGCGACCGCGCCGGCTTCGCGGCCGACTCCCATTCGGGCAAGGACCTGCTGGGCATCCTCGAGGAGTACCCCCGCGAGGAGCTCTTCCAGGCCAGTGTCGACCAGCTCGAAGAGGTGATGGGCGCGGCCCTCACCCTGGCCGACAAGCGCCGCGCCCGGGTCTTCCTGCGCGCGGACGACTACGGCCGCTTCGTCTCCGCGCTGGTCTTCATTCCGCGCGACCGCTACACCACCGCCGTCCGGCTGCGCATCGAGGCCATCCTGCGCGAGCGCTATGACGCGGAGGCCGTGGAGTACACCGCCCGCGTCTCCGACTCCCCGCTGGCCCGGGTCCACTATGTGGTGCGCCTCAAGCCGGGCGTGTCCATCCCCGAGGTCGACGTCGCCGAACTCAACGAGCAGGTCGCCGCGGCCTGTCGGACCTGGAGCGAGGACCTGCGCTCCGCCGCCCACCGGGTCGTCGGCGAGGACGAGGGGGAGCGGCTGGTCACCGCATACGGGCGCAGTTTCCCCACCGCCTACACCGAGGACTTCGACGTCCGCCAGGGCGTCGCGGACATCCGCAACCTGCAGCAGCTCGGCGCGGACAATCCGACCGCCTTCGCGCTCTACAAGCCGCCGGCCGACGCCAGCGGCGAACGGCGCTTCAAGGTCTTCCGGCGCGAACCGATCTCGCTCACCTCGGTGTTGCCGATCTTCACCGACCTGGGCATCGAAGTCGTCGACGAACGGCCATACGAGCTCAACCCCGGCGACGGTCAACCCGCCTATGTCTACGACTTCGGCCTACGCGCCAGCTCCCCAGACGTATGGGAGTCCTTGTCGCACAACGATCTTCGCTCGCTCTTTGAGAGCGCGATCGACGCCGTATGGAATGGCCGCGCCGAATCCGATGCCCTCGGCGGCTTGGTGCTCGGCGCCCGGCTCACCTGGCGCCAGGTGGTCATCCTGCGCACCCTGACCAAGTACATTCGCCAGGCCCAGGCGCGCTTCTCCGAGCGCTACCTGCACGAGGCGTTGCTGCACAATATGGGCATCGCTGCCGACCTGGTGACGCTCTTCGAGGCCCGCTTCGACCCGGATGCGCCCGACGAGGGCCGCAGCGAGCGCGAGCAGGAGATCACCGACCGCATCGTGAGCGCGCTGGATGAGGTCAGCTCGCTGGACGAGGACCGGATCATCCGCTCCGTCCTCGCCGTCATCCAGGCAACGCTGCGCACGAACTTCTACCAGGTCGACGCCGACGGTCGGCCCAAGTCGTATGTTGCGCTCAAGCTCGACCCGACCCAGATCCCCGAGCTGCCCGCGCCTCGGCCGGCCTACGAGATCTGGGTATACAGCCCGCGCGTCGAGGGCGTGCACCTGCGCTTCGGGCCGGTGGCCCGCGGCGGTCTGCGCTGGAGCGACCGGCGGGAAGACTTCCGCACCGAGGTGCTGGGCCTGGTCAAGGCGCAGATGGTCAAGAACGCGGTCATCGTGCCCACCGGCTCCAAGGGTGGCTTCTATGCCAAGCAGCTGCCCGACCCGACCGCGGGCCGGCAGGCGTGGCAGGAGGAGGGGATCGCGGCATACCGGATCTTCATCTCCGGCCTGCTCGACCTCACCGACAACCGCGTCGCCGACGCCATCGAGCCCCCGCAGCGGGTGGTGCGCCATGACGGCGACGACTCCTATCTCGTGGTCGCCGCGGACAAGGGCACGGCGAGCTTCTCCGATATTGCCAATGGGGTCAGCGCCGAATACGGCTTCTGGCTCGATGACGCCTTCGCCTCCGGTGGCTCCAGCGGCTACGACCATAAGGCGATGGGGATCACCGCGCGCGGGGCCTGGGAGTCGGTCAAGCGCCACTTCCGGGAGATGGGTGTGGACACCCAGACCCAGGAATTCACGGTCGTCGGCATCGGCGACATGAGCGGCGACGTCTTCGGCAACGGAATGCTGCTGTCCGAGCACGTCCGCCTGGTCGCCGCCTTCGACCACCGTCACATCTTCGTCGACCCCGAGCCGAACGCCGCGAGCACCTATGCGGAGCGCCGCCGCCTCTTCGAGTTGGCCGGCTCGTCCTGGGCGGACTATGACGCGTCTTTGATCAGCGCCGGCGGTGGCGTCTTCCCGCGCAGCGCGAAGTCGATCCCGGTGACCCCGCAGATGGTCGGCGCGCTCGGCCTGCCCGAGGGCACCGACGCGATGACCCCGGCCGAATTGATAACGGCCATCCTGCAGGCTCCCGTCGACCTGCTCTGGAATGGCGGCATCGGCACCTATGTCAAGGCCCAATCCGAGAGCGATGCCCAGATCGGCGATCGCGCCAATGACGCGATCCGCATCGACGGCTCGCAACTGCGGGTCAAGGTCGTCGGCGAGGGTGGCAACCTCGGCTTCTCCCAGCTCGGCCGGATTGAGGCCGCGCTGGCGGGGGTGCGCATCAACACCGACGCCATCGACAACTCCGCCGGGGTGGACACCTCCGACCACGAGGTCAACATCAAGATCCTGCTCGGCGAGGTGATGCGCCGCACCGGGCTCTCCCTGCCCGAGCGCGACGAGCTGCTGGCGTCCATGACCGATGTGGTGGCCGAGCAGGTGCTCCTCGACAACTACGAGCAGAACGTCCTGCTGGGCAACGCCCGCGCCCAGGACCTGGCGATGCTGCCGGTGCACGAGCGCTTCATGGCCTACCTCGAGCAGCACGGCGGCCTGGACCGCGAGCTGGAGTTCCTGCCCAGCGAGGCGGAACTCGACGAGCGCCGGCGGGCCGGCCGTGGGCTGGTCTCCCCGGAGTTCTCGGTGCTGGTCGCCTACGCGAAGCTGGCGCTCAAGCGCGAGTTGCTGGCCTCGGACGTCCCGGACGACCCGTGGCTGACCGGGGCGCTGCATGCCTACTTCCCGGCCGAACTGCGCGAGCGCTATCCCGAGGCGATCGACACCCACGCGCTACGCCGCGAGATCGTGGCCACCGCCATCGCGAATGCCGTGGTCAACCGCGGTGGGATCACCTTCGCCTTCCGGGCCGCCGAGGAGACCGGAGCCCGCCCCGACCAGATCGCCCGGGCATTCATCATCGCCCGTGAGGTCTTCGCGGCCGGTGACTTCGTCGCCGCCGTGCAGGGGCTGGACAATGTGGTCTCCACCGACGTGCAGACCCGGATGCTGCTGGAATTCCGCCGGCTGTTGGACCGCAGCGTCCGCTGGCTGCTCACCGAACGTCCCGCCGCGCTGGATCTGCGCAGCGAGATCGAGCGCTTCCGCCCAATCGTGCAGGACTGGCAGCCGCGGGTCGCCGAACTGCTGGTGGGTTCGGAGCGCAAGCGCCTCGACTCCGACACCGAGCGGCTGGTCGCTCAAGGGGTGCCGCAGGACTTGGCCCAGCGCACCAGCGCCCTGCTCGACGGCTTCGCCCTGCTCGACGTAGCGGATATCGCCAGCGACACCGGATGGGCGGCCGCCGATGTGGCGCCTCTGCACTTCCATGTGTCCGAACGCCTTGCCGTGGACGAACTGCTGACCCGGATCAGCCGGTTGCCGCGCGAGGACTTCTGGGACGCCCTGGCCCGGGCCGCGCTGCGCGACGACCTCTACGGCATCCACGAGAGCATCACCCGGGCCGTCATCGATGGCGCCCCCGAGGGGGAGCGCGACCCCGCGCGCCTGCTCGACCGGTGGATCGAGACGCACGCGGACACCGTCGAGCGCGCCCGGCGCAGCCTGGCCGGGATCGCTCGGATGGAGCGTCCGAGCATCGCCGCCTTGTCCGTCGCCCTGCGCACCCTGCGCAGCGTGGTGCGCGCCGGGGCCAGCGAGGCGTAGTCGGCCGACGGCATACGGGCGGGTGGCCGACCCCGCCCGTATGCCGTCCGCTCTGCGCCGGCCCAATGGCCACCCGCTGGCGGGGGTATGCGGTCGCGCCAGGCGCGTCAGCCGTGTCGCCGCGGGCGATCTGGCCGGTGGGCGGCGGCTAGGGTGGGGCTTTGTGGCCAGCCATCTCGCCGAGCAGTTGCGGCGGGAAACCGCCCTCTCTCACGCCGACATCGAACGCATCCACCTGCTGCTGGGCGACTGGCAGCTGCTATCCGATCTCTCCTTCGCCGACTTGGTGCTATGGGTGCACACCCGCAGCGACGGCTGGCATGCCGTGGCCCATGTGCGCCCCAACACGGGCCAGATGGTCTTCTTCGAGGACATCGTCGGGCAACGGGCCGAACCTGACCGGGCCGAGCTGCTCGACCGGGCCGGTGAGAGCGGGGAACTCTGCCGCCACGAGGGACCGCTGCTGGGCCACCACAGCGCGGTGCGTGAAGAGGCCGTCCCGCTGGTGCACGCCGGCCGGCCGATCGCGGTGGTCACCCGGCATACCAATCTCTCCGCGCAGCGGGCCCCGAGCCGGCTGGAACTGAGCTACCAGGCGCTCGGCAATGCGCTGATCGGGATGACCGCGCGCGGCGAATGGCCGCATCCCGGCGCGGTGACCGGCGCCCGCCGCGGCGCGCCGCGGGTGGGGGACGGGGTCATCCACCTCGGGCCCGACGGCGTGGTGCGCTACGCGAGCCCCAACGCCATGTCGGCGCTGCGGCGCCTGGGGCATGCCGGGGAAATGGTCGGAGAGCAATTGGCCGCGGTGCTGGTCGCGCTCCAGGACGAACAGGGCCCGGTCGATGTCGCCCTGGCGACCGTGGCGATGGGCCGCGCCGCCTGGCGCACGGATGTCGCCACCCGGACCGGATCGGTTGCGCTGCGCGCGATCCCGCTCACCGAAGATGGTGAGCGCGTCGGTGCGATCATCCTGCTGCGCGATGTCTCGGAGCTGCGCCGACGCGAGAGCGAACTGCTGAGCAAAGACGCGACAATCCGAGAGATCCACCACCGCGTCAAGAACAATCTGCAGACCGTGGCCGCGCTCTTGCGCATGCAGGCGCGCCGCCTCCCCGACGGTGGCGGGCGTCAGGCGTTGGATGAGGCGGTCCGGCGCGTGGGCACCATCGCCCTGGTGCACGAAACCCTGAGCCACGGCTTCGACGACACCGTCGATTTCGACGCGGTCGCCATGCGCGGGCTGCATGCCATCGTCGAGGTGGCTCGCCGCGAGGAACCGATCCGCGCCAAGCTGACCGGCAGCTTCGGGCGGATGAGCGCCGAGGACGCGATGTCCTTGGCCTTGATGATGAGCGAAATCATCCAGAATGCCGTGGAGCACGGCCTGCAGGAATCCGGCGGCTCCCTCGAGGTGCACGCCAGCCGCGAGGAGTCCGCGGACGGTGAGGGAGTGATCCTGCACGTGTCGATCACGGACGACGGGGCCGGCATACCGCCCGGTTTCCGACCTGGCCGAGCCGGTCTGGGCACCCAGATCGTCAACTCACTGGTGCAAGGGATGCACGGCGCCATCCGCTGGGAGGACGCCGAGCCGCAGGGAACGCGGGTGCGCTTCTTCGGACGGCTTCGGCCCCTGGACCAGGAGGACCAGGAGCCGAGAGACGCGGATTAGCCTGCGGGGCTCAGCCTGTCGGGCTCAGCCGGCCCGGCGAGCCCGGGCGTTGCGCCGCTTGAGCGCGCGGCGCTCGTCCTCGGAGAGCCCACCCCAGACCCCGGAGTCCTGATTGGTCTCGATCGCCCATTTCAGGCAGGTATCGGTAACCTCACAGCGACGGCATACCGCCTTGGCCTCTTCGATCTGCATGATCGCCGGGCCCGTGTTCCCGATGGGGAAGAACAGTTCCGGGTCTTCGTCCAGGCAAGCAGCGCGGTCGCGCCAGTCCATGTAAGGCTTCTCTCCTCGTAGCAAAGTGGGGCGTCTCGGTGCCCCGGGGCAGCGCACCGATACCCACACTGGCAGGCGCAATCTGTCGATGTGTCCGTCCATTGTCGGACACCAGGCACCCTGTTGCCAATGGTTTGGACGTGACTTTTGTTCCATTGCCGTTCCCTAAACTTCCGGTATGCCGTCCGCACCCCCCGCCGTGTCCGTCGCCGCCCGGACGGCCGCGGCGATCACCGCCGTGGAGGCGATCGGCCTGCTCGTCCTGGCCGGCGGCTACCTCGTCGGGGTGGAGCAGGGCGCCGAGGATTCGCTGAGTGGCAGCCTCGGCTCGATCGCGCTCTTCCTCGTGGGCGCGGTGCTGCTGGCCGCGATGACGCGCGCCTGGCTGACTGGTGGCTCCTGGCAGCGCATGGCGACGCTGGTGATAAATGCG
>CAKZIH010000033.1 GCA_936931335.1 uncultured Nostocoides sp.
GCCGTCATAGTCATTCCGCCCGGGGCGCTTGAACTCGACGATGACGACCGGCTCGTCCTGGCCTTCGCGGCGGAAGGCCAGCGACTGCTCGAAGATGATGGCCAGGTCGGGTTCCTTGCCGCTGACGCCGCCCGTGAAAGTACGGAACGGCTTGTCGCTGCGAAAGAAGGTATAGAACGCCAGCCGGTCGTCGAGAATCCAGAGATTGTGCTGGTTGTAGTCGAGATCCTCCGAATTGGTCCGCAGTGGCACGATGAGCTCGTGGATTACCTCTTCGCGGTAATGCTTCCGCTTTTCCGGGTCCTCGAACGCCAGCGACGAGTCCAGCAGCTCCAGGATGGCCTTGCGCCGCACGACATACTCGGCCAGTGAACTCTTCTTCTCATCGTTGAGTGCCTTGGTGATCTTCTCGACGCTTTCGTCGATCCCGTCGGGCCCCTCCCGCTTCAGCGTGCGCAGCTGGCCGTCCAGCCGCCGCTTGGCGCGGAGCTTCTGCCGGCTGAACACAAGGAAGATTTCCTCTTCGCTTTGGGCATTGAGCGGCAGGTGGGCGGCCACGAATTCCGGAAGTGCCTCACGGAACTGCAGGAACTGCGGATTGCTGCGGATGATGCTGTCGGCCGCGCCCATCTGCTGTTCGCGGATGCGGTTGATGTACTGGCCGAGGAAAGCCTTCGCCGATGCCACGGCTGCCTTGTGGATCTCGGCCATCCGCTCCCGACCGAAGGAGAAGCTGGTGCGCTCCTGATTCACATGGCCGTCCAGGTAGGTGCCCGTGACCAGCCCGACATAGACGCAGTCTTCCTCCTCGCCGACGTAGCGCAGGCCCAGCTGGCCGTCGATCGTATCCTGCTCGGCGACCCGCTCATTGCCCGCGAAGAAGATCCAGTGCAGACCGGCTTCGAGAAACTTCAGCTGCTTGCGCAGCAGCACATGGTAAACTTGGAACTCCATCGGGTCGGACCCCGGGTCCAGCTTGACCTCGATGATATCAATCTCGCTGCGCTGCTGGTTTTCCGAGTAGTAGCGGCCGAGATCGACCACCTCCGTACCGTCAATGAGGGTCATCCGCGGCACCTTGCCGACGGCGAAGTAGGTCAGGAAATGCCCGACCAGCTTGGCAGCCAGGGTGGCGGTCCGCTTCGGGCAATGGGCCTCGAAGTTCAGTTGGAAGGGGTGCAGCCGGACGGTTGTCCCGCATTCCTCACTTGCCTCTTCCCGCACCAGCTTATGCGCATGGATCGGGTTCTTCCCCTTACGCAGCGCGAAGGAGAAGGTGCGGCGCGTCGTAGCGCCGGGCTCGCCGAACCGGCTGACGATCTCGCAGTTGCTGAAGGCCTTCAGCCACGCCAGGCGGCCGACACCTTTACCGCCCCGAGCCACCTTGAAATCCGAATCCGAAGTGCGGAAAGAGCGCCAGTTAGCCTCGTTCAGGCCGATCCCGTTGTCGCGCACCGTGAAGCCCTGGACGCTGCCGGCTTCGCCGTCCTCGCGCCGATGGACCTCAATTTCGATCACCCCGGAGTTAATCGTCTCTTCGCCCCAGCGGGCTTCCACCGCATGCAGCCCATTGCTGACCGCCTCGAACAAGGGGATCAGCGCATTGACCGGAGAGGCGGGAAGGCTGAGGTTTCTGACTCGCCCGGCAAGGTCGAACTCGAATTCTGGTTCAACGCGGGCTTCGAGCGTGTCCATCCGGCATCCCGTCAGGCAAGGGTGAGAGAGTATGCCGTACCTCTACGGGAAGGCAAAAATCCCATGTCTGCTGCTTGGGTAGGGCAATTCTATGCAGGAGCATCACTCTTACGTCTGAGTGCCCGAAGCATCACCGCCCTCAGATCGCGGTTCATCCGTGTTAGGTAGCCAGGACCTTGGGCCTCATAGAAGGCGAGTACGTCTGCATCGATCCTCAGTGTCTTCTGCACCTTCCGTGGTTTGTAGAATCGGCCGCGAACTGCGGCTGTCCAATCTGCCACCTCAGGAGCATCCGGATCATTCGTGTTGACCTGGTCGTCAGGCATCTCTGCTGCAGCTTTCAGCTGGGCCAGCAGCTCTGGGGGCATCCCGGCGGATGCGTCAGCGATCTTCTTCATATGCCCTCCGCTCGCGTGTTGTGGCTTTCCTCACACTGATGATGCGGCCAACCTCTCGGCCATCGTCCTGCTCGACTGGCGCCGTGTGCACCACGAAGAGAATCACGATGCCTCCTGCGCTGCCGATCGTCCGCCATCGGTCGCCGTCTGGGTGCGGATCCGGCATGCTCAACGCCAGGGGATCGCCCTCGAGAACTGCTACCCCGGCGACGAGCGGAAGCCCCTGGTGGTTCCGCCTGTTCCGCGCATCCTTGTCCGGATCCCAAATCCAGTCAGGCACGAGCCCTCCGGGCGTAGCTACGATAACGTAGCTACGCTGACTGAGTTTGGAAAGCCCTGTTCAGAGGCACTGCGCCAGAAGCTATTACGGCTCCCAGCCCAACCCGCGGATTTCTCTGAACTTTTTCAGGTAGATACGCTGCGCCCTGTGACGGCCGAGGCGCCATCCCTACGCGAGAGGCTCGCCGCACCAGAGACCACGCCTTTGGTGCTCTCACCCGCCACAATCTCG
>CAKZIH010000034.1 GCA_936931335.1 uncultured Nostocoides sp.
AGTCTGAAGCCATGCTTCGAGGTCGTCCGCATCGAGCACGAGGACATCTTTGTAAAGTCGTTCGGCCCGTTGCTGGGATGCCCAACGGTCCTTACCCTGCCATCGACGGATAGTGACGAAAACAAAGGTGACGTCCTGCGACGCCTCCTCTCTACGCGCCTCGTAGTCCTTGGTGGCTTTGCGTTTCGGGTCTTGGTCGGTCCCGAACTCAAACCGCACTCTCCCGGCTGGCAGGCACTGGGTCTGATGCTCGAGGGTCGCGGCGCCATCGGCCCCCGCGAGGGCGACCCCGTCCCTGGTTCGGATTGAGATCTGGCCGGCCCCGGGTGTCTCGAACAGCAGCCTGCGCACTAGCTCGGGAAGCCGGTCTTGAGCTTCACGAGCGTGGACCCGCGGCCAAGCAGCGAGCTGGCTCGCTGTCGCAAGTTCTGGGCTGGCCGTCTGTCTCTCGGCGATGAGCGTTTCGGCCGGTGCGCCGCGCTGCGCCCTGAGCCGTTCAACGTCGGTAGCTCGGAACTTGTAGGCGGACGTCCCGGGCACTCGGGCGTCAGGGAGCAACCCTCGCTTGGCGTATGCGCGAACGGTGTTCTCGTGCACCCCAAGCCGACGGGCGGTCTCGCGGACGCCGAGAACTTCCGCTTCATAATCCATACATTCAACCTACCAGATGGTGAGTTTCAGCACATTCGATGTTGCCCGAACGTGTCTGGGGTCTGGGTGCGGGTTGGGGGGAGCAGAGCCGCCGTTCGAGCGTCCCGCAGGCCAGCAGACCCCTTGCCGTAGCCTCGCGGCATGGCGCTCACCGAGCTGATCCTCGTCCGGCACGGCCAGTCGGAGGGCAACGTCGCCGCCGAGTCCGCGTCCCGGGAGAACCTCGACCGCATCGACGTCCCCGCCCGCGACCCCGACGTCGTCCTCTCCATGACCGGCCGGGAGCAGGCCACCGCCGTCGGCCATTGGATCACGAGCCTGCCCGAGGACGAGCGTCCGCAGGTCGTGTGGACCAGCCCCTACCGCCGCGCCCGGCAGACTGCCGAGATCGCTCTCGAGACGGCCGACGTCGAGCTCGACTTCCGCGTCGACGAGCGTCTGCGCGACCGGGACATGGGCATCACCGACCAGCTCACCGCCGCGGGGATCCGCAAGCAGTACCCCGAGGAGGCGCAGCGGCGCGAGTGGATCGGCAAGTTCTACTACCGGCCGCCGGGCGGGGAGTCCTGGGCCG
>CAKZIH010000035.1 GCA_936931335.1 uncultured Nostocoides sp.
TCGTGGCAGTGCGACTCAATATCTGCAGGACATCGCCAATTCTGACTGCGTGATCATCCAGGGCTCGAATATGGCCGAGGCCCATCCAGTGGGCTTCCAGTGGGTGATCGAGGCCAAGCTGCGCGGTGCTCGGATCATCCATATCGATCCCCGCTTTACCCGGACCTCGGCGCTGGCGGACAAGCATGTTCCCATCCGGGCCGGTTCGGACATCGTCCTGCTCGGCGCCTTGATCAACGCGATCCTGTTGCAGGAGAAGTACTTCCACGAGTACGTGCGCCACTACACCAATGCCGCGACGATCATCAGCGACGACTTCCAGGACACCGAGGACCTGGACGGGGTCTTCAGTGGCTACGACCCGGCCGACGGTCGCTACGACATGTCCTCCTGGTCGTATGCCGTCCGCGGCGGCGGCGAGGCCGAGCACGGAGACGAGGAGCGCGACTTCCACGAGGGCACCGAGTCCGGGGAAGGCCAGCGGGCCCTCCCGCTGGCCGGCGCGGACATCGAACGCGACGAGACCATGCAGCATCCCCGCTGCGTATTGCAGTTGTTGCGCAAGCACTTTGCGCGCTACACCCCGCAGTTGGTGCGCGGAACCTGCGGCATCTCCGAGGAGGACTTCCAATACCTCCTGGACTCCGTGGTCGCCAATAGTGGCCGGGAGCGGACCACGATGTTCGCCTATGCGGTGGGCTGGACCCAGCACTCCCTGGGCGCCCAGTTCATCCGGACCGCGGCCATCCTGCAGTTGCTGCTGGGCAATGTGGGGCGCCCCGGTGGCGGGATCATGGCCTTGCGTGGCCACGCCTCGATCCAGGGGGCCAGCGACATCCCTACGCTGTTCAACCAGCTTCCGGGTTATCTGCCGATGCCCTATGCCGGGCGTCACGACACCTTTGCCGCCTTCGTTGACGGGATCTCCTCGAGCGAGCAGAAGGGCTATTGGCGCGGTGGCGAGGCCTATGCGGTGAGCCTGCTCAAGGCGTGGTGGGGCGATGCGGCGCAGCCGGAGAACGACTGGTGCTACGACTATCTGCCGCGGATCAATGGCAATCACAACACCTACCAGTCGGTCCTGGACATGGTCGACGGCAAGGTCCAGGGCTACTTCTTGCTCGGCCAGAATCCTGCGGTGGGTTCGGCCCACGGACGTCTACAGCGTCTGGGCATGGCCAACCTCAAGTGGCTGGTGGTGCGCGATCTCAACCTCATCGAGTCGGCGACCTTCTGGCGAGAGGGACCGGAGATCGAGACCGGGGAGCTGACCCCGGAGCAGATCGGGACCGAGGTCTTCTTCCTGCCGGCCGCGGCGCATACCGAAAAAGCGGGCAGCTTCACGCAGACCCAGCGCCTGCTGCAATGGCGCTTCCAGGCCGTCCCGCCGCCCGGCGACTGCATCTCCGATCTGCAGTTCTATTACCTTCTCGGACAACGGATCCAGGCGAAGCTGGCCGACTCCACCGACCCGCGCGACCGACCGCTGTTGGATCTGACGTGGGATTACCCGGTTGACGAGCACGGTGAGGTCAGCGCGGATGCGGTACTCGCGGAGATCAACGGCGAGTGGCTGACCGGCGACCGGGCCGGGGAGAAGGTCGATATCTTCACCGACCTGCGCTCCGATGGATCCACCTCGAGCGGCTGTTGGATCTATGCCGGGGTCTATGCGGGCGGGGTCAACCGGGCCGCCGCCAAGGTGCCGCGCACCGAGCAGAGCGAGGTGGCGCTGGAGTGGGGTTGGGCGTGGCCGGGCAACCGGCGCCTGCTCTACAACCGCGCGTCCGCCGACCCCCAGGGCAAGCCGTGGAGCGAGCGCAAGGCATACGTCTGGTGGGATGCCGAGGCGCAAACCTGGGTGGGTCACGATGTCCCCGACTTCCCGCCGAAGACCCCGCCGAACTATGTGCCGCCGGAGGGGGCGACCGGACCCGCCGGGCTCGCCGGTGACGATCCCTTCATCATGCAGCCCGATGGCAAGGCGTGGTTGTTCACCCCCAAGGGGATGATCGACGGTCCGCTGCCCACGCACTATGAGGCGCAGGAGAGCCCGGTCAAGAATGCGCTCTATGACCAGCAGCGCTCCCCCTCCCGGGTGCTCTACCCGCGTCCCGACAACCTGACCGCGCCCTCGGCCGATGACCCCGGGGCCACCATCTACCCGTATGTGGCCACCACCTACCGGCTGACTGAGCACCATACGGCGGGGTCGATGAGCCGCTGGCTGCCCTATCTGTCGGAGCTGCAGCCGGAGTTCTTCTGCGAGATCTCTCCGGAGTTGGCTGCGGAACGCGCTCTCGTGCACGGGGATTGGGCCACGATCATCTCCCCGCGTTCGGCCATCGAGGCCCGGGTCATGGTGACCCGGCGGATGACGCCGCTGGTGGTGAACGGGCATACCGTGCACCAAGTGGGTATGCCGTATCACTGGGGCCAGGGGGGCGCCGGGGCAGTCGTCGTGGGCGACAGCGCCAATGACCTGATCGGGATCACCCTCGACCCCAATGTCAACATCCAGGAGTCCAAGGTGAGTTCGGTGGACATCCGGCCCGGGCGCAGACCGCGCGGCCCAGCGTTGCTGGAGCTGGTGGCCGACTACCGCGCCCGCGCCGGGTTGACCGTGGAGACCGGTAATGAGCGCCGGGATCCCGTGCCCGATACAGACGCGACTGGCAATGACGTGACGGCGCCGCGGGAGGACCGATGAGCTTCTGGGGCAACCAATTGAGCGGGCCCACCGATCCGGCGCGCGATGCCGCCTGGCCGGACCCTGCCGAGCGCAAGGGCTTCTTCACCGACACCTCGATCTGCATCGGCTGCAAGGCGTGCGAGGTGGCCTGCAAGGAGTGGAACGCCTTGCCAATGGACGGGCTCGGGATGACCGGGCAGTCCTATGACAACACCAGCGCCCTGGGCGCCAACACCTGGCGGCATGTCGCCTTCGTCGAGCAGACGGGCGAACGGATCGCCGCCGCCCGGGAGTCCGGCCGCAAATTGGTCGAGCTCGGTATGCCGTCCCTGCGCCCCGCCGAGGCGAGTGCTCCCGTGGCGGCTGATCCGGAGGTCGCCGAGGCAGCGGCGGCTGCCGCGCCCGGCGGACTGGTCGACGGCGGCGCATCCATGCCGGACTTCCGCTGGCTGATGTCCTCCGATGTGTGCAAGCACTGCACGCACGCCGGCTGTCTCGACGTCTGCCCAACCGGGGCGCTCTTTCGGACCGAGTTCGGCACCGTGGTGGTCCAGGACAGCGTGTGCAATGGCTGCGGCTATTGCGTGGCGGCCTGCCCCTTCGGGGTCATCGAGAAGCGCAAGGACCCGGATATGACCGGATCGCGCTCGGGCAAGCAGATCGGCATCGCGCAGAAGTGCACGCTCTGTTATGACCGGCTGCGGGTGGATCAGACGCCCGCGTGCGCCAAGGCTTGCCCCACGACCTCGATCCAGTTCGGTGACCGCGACGAACTCGTGGAGCGAGCCCAGGAGCGGGTGGCCACGCTGCACGCTCAGGGTCTGACCGAGGCCCGGCTGTATGGCGCGGACGACACCGACGGAGTGGGCGGACAGGGATCGATCTTCCTGCTGCTCGACGAACCCGAGGTCTATGGGCTACCGCCGGACCCCCAGGTCGCCACTGCCGTGCTGCCAGACATGTTCCGCCGAGCCGGGTATGCGGCGGCCACCATGCTGGCGGCCGCCGCGGTGAGCTTCCTCGGGGGGCGCCGGTGAGCGGCATACCGGCTCCGGGCGAGGTGAACGGCGAGGCGAACCACGAGCCGTCAGCGCCCGAGCACACGTCGGAGACCGGCGGCGATGGCGCGCAGACCGGCACTGAGCCGACCGGTACCGGGCGGGCTGACCAGCTGCAGACGGGCACCGGGAGTCGAGACAACGACGGTCGCGGTGGACGCCGCGGGCGGCGGCGCGGTGGCCGCGGGCGCGGCGAACGACTCATGGTGCCGGAGATGGAGTTCAGCTCCTATTACGGCCGGCAAATCGTCAAGCCCGCACCCTGGGATTGGAAGATCCCCGCCTACCTGTATGCCGGTGGCCTCGCCGCCGGGTCCGCGCTGGTCGCCGCCGGCGCCGAACTCACCGGACGCACCACCTTGCGGCAGCGCTCGCGGGCACTGTCCATGGCGGCGGTCGGCGTCAGCGGCGCCACTCTGGTCGCCGATCTGGGGCGCCCCGAACGCTTCCTCAACATGATGCGCACGGTGAAGCTGACGTCCCCGATGTCGGTGGGCACATGGATCTTTTCCGGTTTCAGCGCCGCCAGCGGATTGGCGCTGGCCGCCGAGGTCGCCGAACTCGTCCTCGCCGACCGTGGCGCCGGAGCCGCGCGCCCACGCGTTAAGACCCTCGCCTCGGTGGCGGCGCTTGCCCCGACAGCAGTGGCCGCGCTTCGGCCCGGCTCCGGCAGTTACACCGTCGGCCGCGCGGCCGCGCTCGCGCCCGTTGTTGGGCGCGCGGTGCCGGTGGTGCGGCGTGCCGCGGGCCTGGGTGCTGCCGCATTGGCTCCGCCGCTGGCCTCCTATACCGCGGTGTTGCTCGCCGACACCGCTACCCCGACCTGGCATGCGATGCACCGCGAGTTGCCCTTCGTCTTCGTCGGCTCGGCGCTGGCCGCGGGGGGCGGTGGCGCCGCCGTGCTCTCTCCGGCCGCGGAAAGCGGTCCAGCCCGCCGGCTCGGGCTGCTCGGCGCGGGGGTAGAGTTCGCGGCATACGGGCTCATGAACAGCAAGCTCGGGTTCGTCGGCGAGCCACTGCATACCGGGCGTCCGGGGCAATTGATGCAGGCGAGCAAGGCCTGCACGATCGGTGGCATGGCCACGCTGGCCCTCTTCGGGCGTTGGCGGCCCGCCGCAGTGGTGGGTGGCCTCGCGCTCAACGCGGGCTCGGCGTTCCTGCGCTTCGGCATCACCGAGGCCGGCATCGCCTCCGCCAAGGACCCCGCGTATGTCGTTGTCCCCCAGCGCCAACGACTCAGCCAGCGATCGGCAGATCGTTCGCCCGGGCCAGCGGCCGGATAACGTCGACGGTCGCCAGGTAGCTGCCGGCTAGCCGCTCGCCAAAAACCTCCTGCGCGTAGCGGCGCCAAGTGAGATCGGTGCGGGTGATGAAGGGGCCGCCGGGGCGACCGCGGACGAACACCACCCGGCCGCCGAAGTGGCCGACCAGATTGGCGAGTTCGGACAGGCCGGTGGCCGCCCTGTCCAGTTTGGTGTCGTCGGCGCCGGCAACGACGAGGGGCTGCACCAGGCAACCGCGCTCGTCCAGCAGGAGCAGACCAAGGCAATAGTCGAGCCGCTCGCATATCCCGACGCATAGATCGATCACATCGAGCATGCGCTGGTCGTCGATGGGGCTGGAGTTCCAGTCATCCGGTAGGTCTTGATATCCCATGCCCGGAGAGAGTGGCACTCGGGCCGAAAACGCGCTCGCGGGCGATCGGTTATCCACAGGCGGGTTGACGTGGCTCGCCTTGCGGCCGGGCGGCAACCCGTGAGCCTGCCTCAGCGCACGGTGACGATCGCGTCCCCGCGGTCGGTGGTTTCCCCGATCACCACGGCGTCCGGGATCTCCCCGATGACCAGCAGACCGCCGCTGGTCTGCGCGTCCGCGAGCAGCAGCAGGTCCTCGTCATCGACCGAGTCGGCCACCCCTAGATGGGGCGCCACCCAATCGAGATTGCGCCGGCTGCCACCAGGCACGAAACCCGCGGCCAACGACTCGCGAGCCCCCTCCAGCACGGGCACGCCGGCGCTATCGATCGTGGCGGAGATCCCGGAGGCCCGGCACAGCTTGTACAGGTGCCCGAGCAGCCCAAAACCGGTGACATCCGTGACCGACTCGACCCCGGCGGCCAAGGCCGCGGAACTGGTCTCGGCATTGAGCCGGGTCATCACCGCGATGGCCTCGGGGAAGACCTCGGCGGTCTGCTTGTGCCGGTTGCCGAGGATGCCGGTGCCCAGCGGTTTGCTCAGGCTGATCGGCAGACCCGCCTTGGCGGTGTCATTGCGCAGCAAGCGCTTCGGATCCGCGAGGCCGGTGACCGCCATACCGTAAATGGGCTCGGGTGCGGTGATGCTGTGGCCGCCACCGACCGGCATACCGGCCTGGTCAGCGATCGCCAGGCCGCCACGCAGCACCTCGCCGATCAGGTCGGGATTGAGGACATCCATCGGCCAACCGAGCAGGTTGATGCCGAGGATAGGGACCCCGCCCATGGCGTAGACATCGGAGAGTGCATTGGCCGCCGCGATCCGTCCCCAGTCGTATGCCGAGTCCACCACCGGCGTGAAGAAGTCCGCCGTGGAGATCACCGCCTGACCACCGGCGATGCGCACCGCAGCGGCATCGTCACCAGTGTCCAGGCCCACGATCAGGTCCGGATGCCGTTGTCCCGCAAGGCCGGCGAGCACCTCCTCGAGGCGTCCCGCGGGAAGCTTGCAAGCGCACCCGCCACCGGCAGCGAACTGCGTCAACCTGGTCACCGGTCGACTCTAGGTCTTCCGCGACGGACTGCTCGCCGTCGTCCCAGCCGGCGGTGCCTATTGTGGTCGGCGGAGGTGTCTGGGCACCTGGTGGTCCCCCCGGTCTTCAAAACCGGTGTGCGGCGGCAGCCGTCGCAGGCGGGTTCGATTCCCGTCCACCTCCGCCACCAGGTATCGACCGCCGCCGACATCAACAGCCGCCGACATCAACCGCCAGCACGAGGAGGAGCACGGATGGGATCGGACGCTGACCCGCGCCGGCAGATCCCGCGCACCGACGCCCTGCTCGCCGACGACATGCTCACTGCCGCAGCGGTAACTCTGGGTACAGCCGCGGTCAAGGCCGCCGTGGCCGCGGCCCAGGATCGAGCCCGCCGTGGAGAGCTGCCACCCAACGCGGTCCTCGCCGCCGCACAGGCCTCCGTATCGCAGCTGCTCGCTGCTTCGACCTCGCTGCGCCGGGTGGTCAATGCGACCGGCGTTGTGGTGCATACGAATCTGGGCCGGGCCCCGCTCACCGACGCGGCACGCGAGGCGCTGCTGGCCGCGAGCGGTTATGTGGATGTGGAGTTCGATATCGAGCAGGGTCGGCGGGCGCGGCGCGGGCGCGGCACCCTGGCCGCGCTGGCCGCCGCCGTACCCCCGGCCGAAGCGGTGCTGGTGGTCAACAATGCCGCGGCGGCCTTGGTCCTGATGGCCACCGCCCTGTCCCGGCCCGGCGGGATCAGCGAGATCGTGGTCAGCCGCGGCGAGTTGATCGAGATCGGCGACGGGTTCCGATTGCCGGAACTCCTGGAGAGCACCGGCACTCGGTTGCGCGAGGTGGGGACCACCAATCGCACTGCCGCAGCGGACTACCGCGCGGTGCTCGGCGAGCGCACGGCTGCGGTGCTCAAGGTCCACCCGAGCAACTATCTGGTGTCCGGATTCACCCGGTCGGTGAGCGTGCGCGAGTTGGCGGAAGTGGTGCGGGAGAAGCAGATACCGCTGGTGTATGACGTGGGCAGCGGCCTGCTGCGTCCCGACCCGCTGCTAACCGACGAGCCGGATGTCGCGACCGCGCTGGCCGACGGCGCCGATCTGGTCATCGCCAGTGGCGACAAACTCCTGGGTGGTCCGCAGGCCGGAATCATTGTGGGGCGCAAGGACATTGTCGAGCGCCTACGCCGTCATCCGCTGGCCCGGGCGCTGCGCGTCGACAAGCTCACCCTGGCCGCGCTGGAGGCGACCCTGAGCCGGCCTGAAACCCGGGTGAGCGCCGCCCTGCACGCTGACCCAGAGTTCTTGCGGGTGCGGACCGAGGCGCTGGCTGCCGGCGTACCAGCCGCGGGTGGCGAAGTCGTCCCGCACGACGGGGCGGTCGGCGGCGGCGGGGCGCCCGGACTGGGCCTGCCGGGCTGGGCGTTGGCGCTGCCCGAGGCGTATGCCGCACCCCTGCGCCATGGCCACCCGTGCATCGTCACCCGGGTCCGAGCCGGGCGTTGCCTGCTCGATCTGCGTTGCGTTCAGCCGGCCGAGGATGCCGAAATTTCACTGCGGCTCAGCGAAATTGCGGCCACTGAGATTGCGACCACAGGCGCCGAGCACTGATGTATGTCGTGGCCACCGCCGGGCACGTCGACCACGGCAAGTCGACCCTGCTGCGCGCGCTCACCGGGATGGAACCGGACCGCTTGGCCGAGGAGCGCCGCCGCGGGCTGACCATTGACCTCGGCTACGCCTGGCTGCGTCTGCCGGGCGGTGATGAGCTGGCATTCGTCGACGTCCCGGGACACCGCCGGTTCATCGGCAATATGCTCGCCGGCCTGGGTCCCGCGCCGGTGGTGCTCTTTGTGGTGGCGTCGGATGCTGGCTGGCAGGCCCAGTCCGAGGAGCACCTGCGGGCGATCGAAGCGCTCGGAATCGACGCTGGGGTCGTCGCGGTCACTCGCCGCGACCTGGCCGATCCCGCTGCCACGATCGACTACTGCCGCAAGAGATTCGGGGAAGGTGGGCGGCATAGCTGGCCCATCATCGCAGTCAGCGGCACCACCGGCGCGGGCCAAGACGAACTCATCGACGCCCTCGCCGCCGCCTGTGCCACCCTGCCCGCGCCGGATCCCGCTGCGCGAGTACGAATGTGGGTCGATCGCGCGTTCTCCCGCACCGGCCACGGCACGATCGTCACCGGCACCCTCGGCTCGGGGGAGATTCGGGTCGGCGACCGGGTCGCCATCGGTGCCCAGACGTATGCCGTGCGCGGCCTGCGCGCCTTGGGCTCGGCGCGAAAGGCGGCGAGCGCCCCGGCCCGGGTGGCCCTGGACCTGCGCGGGCTCGCGCTGACGGACGTGGCACGCGGGGACGCCGTGGTGGCGCCGCAGAGCTGGCCGGAGGTCACTACCGCGGATGTGCTGCTGGACATCGACTCCGACCGGCTGCCCGAAGAGGTGACCCTGCACGCCGGCACCGCGGCGCTGCCGGCGCGGGTGCGGCCACTGGCCGGGCGCGCGGTGCGCTTGCGCTGGGAGCGACCGCTACCGCTGGCCCCCGGAGATCGGTTGTTGGTGCGTGCGCCCGGCGAGGAGGGAGCGATTAGCGGGGCCTTGACGCTCGATGTCGCCCCGCCGCCCCTGCGCCGACGCGGCGCCGCCGCCGAACTCGGCGAACGCCTACTCGCCCGGGGCCGGGTGCCCACGCTCACCGAGTACGTCGCCGACCGCGGCCACCTGGCCCGTGCCGAGGCCCGGCTGTTCGGGTATGCCGATGACCCCGATCGCCTCCCGGGCACCCATCGCTTTCCGGGCACCCCGGCCCGCGAAGATGATGACGGGGTCTGGACAACCGGCGAGCCGTCGGGCGGGAAACCAAGCACCGCCCCGGAGGTGGGCGGCGACCCGGATGCGCCGCTGGCCATCGGCGCCTGGTGGGTGAGCCCGGCACGCCATACCCAATGGGGACGGGAGTTGATCGCGGCGGTTCGGGCCGCGGACGCCAACCGCCTGGACCCGACGCTGAGCCTCGCTGCGGCGCGGCGGGCGGCCGGCATACCGGATACGGAGGTGCTCGAGCAGCTCGCGCACTCCGCGGGGCTGACGATCCGCGACGGACGCATTGCAGCCCCCGACGCTGCACCGGAACTTGGCGCCGCGGAAACCGGCCTGCAGGCGATCCTGGCGCGCTTGGCCGCCGACCCGTGCGCCGCCCCGGAACAGGAGGACCTGGCCGCGGCCGGTCTCGGTCCACGGCAGCTCGCCGCGGCCGTGCGCCTGGGCCGGATCCTGCGATTGCCCGGGGAGATCGTGCTGGCGCCCGACTCCCCGGCCCGCGCGATGCGGGTCTTGGCCGCGTTGCCGCAGCCGTTTACCACCAGCGCGGCCCGGGCGGCATTGGGCACCACTCGCCGGGTCGCCATACCGCTGCTCGAGCATCTTGACGAGCGGGGCTGGACGCGGCGCGTCGACGGGACGAACCGGGAGGTCGTTCGCCGTCGATGACGTCATCTACGGCTCTATAGCTCAAGTGCTACATACCGCTATCGGCCACTCGACAGCGCCGGACTCCCCGCCGGGCCAGGGAACCGTCGTCGGGCATGAAAAGACCCGGCCATCTCATACGTGGCCGGGTCACTCCATTGAACCCACGGCCAGATGTCGCGCAGGTGTCCGACACGCGTCCGCGGCGAGATATTTGCGTCGAGTGGGCTCCGGAAGGGCCGGCAATAATCCCTGTCCCTGCCGCGGCAGACGTGCGAGGATGCCGGAATGAGCCAGGAAAAGCGCGCCCTGCCCGACGAGGAAACCAAGCGCAAGTTCCGCGAGGCCCTCAAGCGCAAGCAGTCCGCCGACAAGGTGGATGTCTCCGACCACAGCGAGCACAACAAGGTCGACCACTCGCACGGCCCGGAGACCACGACCACCCAGCAGATGTTCCGCCGCAAGTCCGGCTGAGCCACCATGCACGCGTTATTTCGTTTCGTTGGGGTGACGCGTGAAGACCTGCTCTAGCACGACGGTCTGATCCTCCGCATAGAACCAGATGCGGGCATCGCCGCCGATGGTGGGTTTGTGCTGCCAGCGCTGGTGCTCGGCCCCCTCCCGCGTGATCGTTCCGAGGCTGCCCTTGAGCGGGTAGTTGGTGGGCGTCTGCTGGCGCGGAGTACGGGTGAGGAAATCCCAGGTGTCGGCGAGTGGTCCGCGGATTACTGCCCCCAGGTCTCGCCATCCCTTCTCCGCTTGGCGGGACCCGAAGACGATGACGTATTCACTGGCCTTGGTTGGCCGTTCGACTTGCCCTTTACGCGTCACGG
>CAKZIH010000036.1 GCA_936931335.1 uncultured Nostocoides sp.
GGCTTCGCATCGAACGAGCTCGGCACCTCTCAGCAACCACGGACCTCACCTCCGCCGACATCGCGCTACGGGTCGGTTACGCGAACGCCGAGACTCTGCGCTCCCTCCTGCGCAGGGAGCGACGCCGTTCCTGACCTATCGCCATGCCATAGAACCACCTCTCAGCACGTCGCGTCGACGCTCCTGCGTCGCCCCTGGACGACCCACTCGACACGCCCGCAGCACAGGCCATGTGACGTGTCCCGGCTTCCCGGACGGTCGGGGTTGGGTGGCTGTGATGTCGCTGCGTTCTCGTTGAGAGGATCAGCAGACCCGATAGGCTCGTGTTCCGGGTAGGTATCCGAGATGCGAACACGTCCAGTGCCGTCGGCATTCATGACATAGAGGTCGGACAATACTCATTGGGGCGGAACGAGCGGAAGGCGATGCGCCGCCGGTTGGGGGACCAGTGCCCATATCCAGGCTGGAGTGCTTTAGGGAACTGTTTGATGATTCGGCCGGAGCGAGTCGATCATCCGCAATGGTGAACCACGAGCATTGGGGGAGCGGCAAGGCTGCTGGTCGCCACCGATTCCGTCGAACCGTGCTGCTGTGGTGGTGCCGCATTCGCCTGGCCCGCGATGAGACCACCGGTGGCGGCGAGATTCGCCGCAAGCCATACCAGGGTTGTCCGTATCATGACCGACCCGTCTTCTCTGTCGTGGCGCGAACATCTGTTGTCGTGCCACCTCGGGTTGCTGCCACGCGCAGCAGCCCACCCGAGCCTCCCATGGCCCTGCGGGCAATGGGTGAGATTGGGGCGGTACGTTGGGTGAGTTGCAGCCCAGCCTTCGGGACCAGCCATCTCGTCTGTTGGCTGGTTTGCGTGCCACCGGACCGACGACGAGTGACCTCAGGACGTATGCCGTGACCACCACCCCACCCACTCCCGGACCGCGGCTGCGCGCGGTGCTCAGTCAGTTGCCGGCTTATCAGGCCGGGCGTCCGCCGGCCGCCGTCGCCGGGCTGACGGCATACAAGATCTCCTCCAACGAGAACCCCTACGATCCGCTGCCCAGTGTGGTGGACGCGGTGCGCGAAGCGGCGCAGCGGATCAACCGCTATCCCGACGCGGGCAATACCGCGCTGCGGGAGGCGCTGTCCGGCTTCCTGGGCGTGCCGGCGGATTGGATCGCCTGCGGCACCGGCAGCCTGTCCGTGCTTGGGCAGATCGTCGACGCGCTATGTGATGCGGGTGATGAGGTCGTCTATGCCTGGCGCTCGTTCGAGGCCTATCCGATCGTGGTGACCCTGGCGGGGGCGGTCTCGGTGCAGGTGCCCTTGACGGCCGATCACCGCCATGACCTGCCTGCGATGGCGGCGGCGATTACCGAGCGCACCAAGATGGTCGTGATCTGCACCCCGAACAACCCCACCGGGACCATCGTCACCGCGGCGGAACTCGACGACTTCCTTGCCCAGGTGCCTGCCCATGTGGTGGTGGTCATCGATGAGGCCTATCTGGAGTTCGTGGCTGATCCCGCCGCGCCGGATGCCCTCGCGGTGCTGCGTGAACACCCGAATGTGGTTGTCCTGCGGACCTTTTCCAAGGCGTACGGTCTGGCCGGCCTGCGGGTCGGCTATGCTGTGGCCCACCCCGAGATCGCGGCGGCCATGTATACGACGGCGACTCCATTCGGGGTCAACCTGATCGCCCAGGAGGCCGCGCTGGCCGCACTCGCGGCGCAGGACGAACTCCACGTGCGGGTCAAGGACCTGATCGCCGAGCGCGACCGGGTCGAGACCGGGTTGGCCGAGCAGGGCTGGCACCTGCCGGCCTCCCAGGCCAACTTCGTCTGGTTCCCCCTCGGCGCCGACACCCCCGAGTTCGCCGCCGAATGCGAGCGCCGCGCCCTCGCCGTGCGCGCCTTCCCCCAGGACGGCATCCGCGCCACCATCGGCGAGCCCGAAGCCTCCGACCGCCTGCTGGACATCGCCGCCGCCTGGCGCCGCTCGCACTGATTGTGAACTTTCCCGCCCAGTGCCGCTTTCTGTTGCTTTGGGAGAGAAGATTTCTGCGGCGAAGGTGCACTTTCCCTCCCACAGTTATCCACAGTTGTCCACAGGTCCGCTAGGGCGGCGTCCATAGCGGCGGCTGAATGGCGACGCTGTCGCGATGACCACCCCAACGACAGCCGAACTCGCCGACATCGCCCATTCTCAATCGGGCCTATTCACCACCGCCCAAGCCCGCAGCCTGGGCATTTCCCCGGTCACCCTCGCCCGCCACGTGTCGTCCGGCCGATTACGTCATCCAATGCGCGGCGTCTACTGCTTCGCGGACGCCGCCGACCCCGACCCCGTCGGCTGGCACCGGCAACTGTGCGTCGGGGCGCTGCTGCTGTATGACGATGCCGTCCTGTGCAGCGTGAGCGCCATCGTCGCGCATGGCCTGCCCGTCCACGCGTGCAACCTGGCACGGCCATACCTGCGCCGGTCGGTCGACCGCGGTCGCGGCGCCAAGGGGGTGGGGGTGCGGCGGCAGGCCGCACACGCCATACCGACCCCGAGCGGTATGGCGGTGCCCATCCCGACCGCGCTGGTGGAAGTCGCGATCGACGCCGGGGTCATATCCGCGGTCGTCGCCGCCGACGCGGCGCTGCATACCGGGCAGGTCACCGCCGACGAACTCGCCGACCGGATCGAGGAGATGGGCAACTGGCCGGGAGCGGGCAAGGCCCGCTCAATGGGGCGGTTCGCTGACGCGAGCTCGGAATCGGTTGCCGAATCGATCACCCGGGTGCTGCTGGCTCTGCGCAAGATCGACTTGCAACCCCAAGTCGTCATCCGGGACGAACGCTCCGGGTTCGTCGCTCGCGTGGACTTCCTGGTAGCGGGCACGAAGGTGGTGCTCGAGGTCGACGGCAAGCTCAAGTACGCCGGCGCGGACGGCGCGCAGGTGCTGTGGGATGAGAAGCGGCGCGAGGATTCGCTGCGCCGACTCGGGTATGTCGTGGTCCGGATCTACTGGTCGGATCTGGAGCAGCCGAGGCGGCTCTACGCCAAGGTCTTCGCTGCCCTGCGCGATCGCTAAACCTCTGGGAGGGAAAGTGCACCTTCGCAACGGAAATGTTCTCTCCCAAAGCGACAGGAAGTGGCACTGGGCGGGAAAGTTGGGACAGGGAGGGCGGCCCCGCGGGAGGCGGTAGGTTGTCCCCATTGCACAACCGGGGGTCACGAGGACGTGGCACCCACGACGTCGGCGGTGTCTCGAATTAGTGCCCGTGCCGGTCACCCCGGCCCCGGGTGCCGCGGGGCGCGGCAACCGAGCTACACCCGCGTGGCGGTGATCCCGCAGCCGGGTGGGGATGGAGCAGTGGATGGCCGGACAACAGCGCGAGCCGGTGATCGAGCCGCGAGACGGCGGGCCGGACATGGTCCAGCTGGTCACCCCTGAGGGGGAGCGGGTCAGCCACCCCGAGTACGACGCGATCGCCGATGCGATCAGCGTCGAGGAACTCCAAGGCTTCTACCGGGACATGGTCCTGGTGCGCCGCGTCGACAATGAGGCGACCGCGCTGCAGCGCCAGGGCGAACTCGGCCTGTGGGCGCCCTGCCTCGGCCAGGAAGCGGCACAGGTCGGCTCCGGCCGGGCCCTGCGCCCCCAGGATTTCGCCTTCCCCACTTATCGCGAGCACGGGGTCGCCTGGTGCCGCGGAGTGGACCCGCTCAACCTGCTCGGCATGTTCCGCGGGGTGCACAACGGCGGCTGGGATCCCTTCGACAAGAACTTCAATCTCTACACGATCATCATCGGCGCGCAGACCCTGCACGCCACCGGCTACGCGATGGGTGTGGCCAAGGATGGCGCAGTCGGCACCGGCGACCCCGAGCGTGACACCGCGGTCATCGCCTATTTCGGTGACGGCGCCAGCGCGCAGGGGGATGTCGGTGAGGCATTCGTCTTCGCCGGGGTCACCAATGCCCCGGTGGTCTTCTTCTGCCAGAACAACCAGTGGGCGATCTCCGAGCCCAACGAGCGCCAGATGCGCGTGCCGATCTATGTCCGCCCGCGCGGCTACGGTTTCCCCGGCGTCCGGGTCGACGGCAACGACGTGCTGGCCACGTATGCGGTGACCAAGAGTTTCCTCGACCACGCCCGCGAGGGCCAGGGCCCCGCGCTCATCGAGGCCTTCACCTACCGGATGGGCGCGCATACGACCTCCGACGATCCGTCCAAATACCGCGTCTCGGCCGAGGTCGAGGAGTGGAAACTGCGCGACCCGATCGCTCGCTTGCGCACCCTGCTCACCCGCACGTATGGCGTGTCCGCCGACTTCTTCGACGCCTGCGAGGCCGAGGCGGATGGGGTCGGCACCGACCTGCGCGAACGCTGCCTGACGCTGCCAGACCCGGCGCCGGCCACGATGTTTGACCACGTCTACGCCACGGCCCACCCGGTGATGGATGCGGAACGGGCGGCTCTTACGGCATACCTGGACTCGTTCGAGGGGGCGCACTGAGATGGCAACGATGACCATGGCCAAGGCGCTCAACTCCGGGCTGCGGGCCGCAATGGACAAGGACCCCAAGGTGCTCCTCATGGGTGAGGACATCGGCAAGCTCGGCGGGGTCTTCCGGATCACCGAGGGGCTGCAGAAGGACTTCGGCGAAGACCGTGTCATCGACACCCCGCTGGCCGAGGCGGGCATCGTCGCCACCGCAATCGGGTTGGCACTGCGCGGCTACCGGCCGGTGGTGGAGATCCAGTTCGACGGCTTCGTCTACCCGGCCTTCGACCACATCGTCAGCCAGGTGGCCAAGCTGCACGCGCGCTCACTGGGCCATGTCACGCTTCCGATGGTGATCCGCATACCGGTCGGCGGGGGGATCGGCGCGGTGGAGCACCACAGCGAATCCAATGAGGCCTATTTCGCGCACACCGCGGGCCTGCGGGTGATCTCCTGCAGCAACCCCGACGACGCGCACTGGATGATCCAGCAGGCCATCGAACATCCGGACCCGATCATCTTCTACGAACCCAAGCGCCGCTATTGGGACAAGGGCGAGGTCGCCGATGCGCCGAGCCAGGATCTCTTCCGCGCCAACGTCATTCGGCCCGGGACCGATGTCACGGTGCTCGCCTACGGGCCGATGGTGCGCTCCTGCCTGCAGGCGGCCCAGGCGGGTGCGGAGGACGGGCTCTCGTTGGAGGTCATCGACCTGCGCTCGCTGACCCCGCTGGACACCGAGACCATCTTCACCTCGGTGCGCAAGACCGGCCGTTGCGTGGTGGTGCACGAAGCCTCCACCTTCCTCGGTATGGGCGCCGAACTCGCCGCGCAAATCCAGCAGGAATGCTTCTACTCCCTCGAAGCGCCGGTGGCGCGCGTTGGAGGCTACAACGTGCCCTACCCGCCGAGCCGCGTCGAAGAGGACTTCCTGCCCGATCTGGACCGGGTGCTCGATGCCGTCGACCGCCTGATGGCCTTCTGAGTGCCGGAGAGGATGAGGACGTATGCGTGAGTTCAAGCTGCCCGACCCCGGCGAGGGGTTGACCGAGGCCGACATCGTCACCTGGCGGGTTGCCGTCGGCGACACCGTCAAGGTCAACGACATCGTGGTCGAGATCGAGACCGCGAAGTCGTTGGTGGAGTTACCGATCCCGTATGCCGGTACCGTCGCCCGCCTGCTCGTGGCCGAGGGCGACACCGTGGAAGTGGGGACCCCGATCATCGCCGTGGACGACGGCTCACGCGACGCCGCGGACACCGGTGAGACCGCAAGCCCGCAAGCCCAGACGACTGAGCAGGCACAGACGACCCCGGGTGAGGCACCGAGCGAGGCCGCAGCCGGTGGCCTGGGCGGGTCCGGTGAAGCCGGCGGCCCGTCCGCCCTGCCGACGAACTCGCCGACCGGCGGGCTCGACGAGCCCGCTCCCGCCGAGACCAAGCGCACGCCCGTGCTCGTCGGCTATGGCGTCAAACAGACCGAGGCGAAGCGCCGTCCGCGGCGTAAGCAGCAGCTCATCGAGACCGTGGCGCAGGCGCCGGCTCAGGAACCGGCCGTCGCGGGCGCGGTCAGCCCCGACGCCAGCAGCGGCGTCGGCGAACTCGTCGCCGCCCACTCCACCCAGGTGTTGCGCGATCGCCGTCCGCTGGCCAAACTCGCCGAGCCGAGCACCGAGGCGCAGGCCCGGATGGGAGTCCTCGCCAAGCCCCCGGTACGCAAGCTGGCCAAGGATCTGGGCGTTGATCTCGCCACGCTGACCGGCAGCGGGGATGCCGGAACGATTACCCGCGAGGACGTGCAGGCCGCGGCGGCGGGCGTCCGTACGGGCGCCAACGGTGCCGCACCCGCCAGCCCGACCGCCCACCAGTCCGCGAGCCCGGCCGGCCCGGCAGGTGGCGGGGCGGCATACGGGGGTGCGGCATATGGCGAACGGGGTGAGGAACGGACCCCGATCAAGGGGGTGCGCAAGGCGACCGCGGCCGCGATGGTCGGGTCGGCGTTCACCGCGCCGCATGTCACCGAATGGGTCGAGCTCGATGTCAGCGCGACCATGGAGTTGGTCGACCGGCTCAAGAAGGACAAGGAGTTCGCGGGCGTCAAGGTGACGCCGCTGCTCGTCCTGGCCAAGGCGATGTGCGTTGCGGTACGGCGCAATCCGGGGATCAATGCGACCTGGGACGAGGCCGCGCAAGAGATCGTCATCAAACGTTTCGTCAACCTCGGCATCGCCGCGGCTACCCCGCGCGGGCTGCTCGTGCCCAATGTCAAGGATGCCGACCTGCTCTCCATGCGCGATCTCGGTGAGGCGATCAACACCCTCACCGCGACCGCGCGCGAGGGCCGCACCCAGCCGGCCGAGATGACCGGCGGCACGATCACCATCACGAATGTCGGGGTCTTCGGCGTCGACGCCGGCACCCCGATCCTCAATCCCGGTGAGTCGGCGATTCTCGCGTTCGGCTCGATCACCCGCAAGCCGTGGGTGGTCGGTACCGGCGATCAGGAGCGCATCGAGCCGCGCTGGGTGACCACCCTGGCGCTCTCCTTCGACCATCGCCTGGTGGACGGGGAACTCGGCAGCCGGTTCCTCGCCGATGTCGCTGCCCTGCTCGCCGATCCCGCCCGAGGGCTGGTCTGGGGCTAGCGCGGGGACTAAGGTCCGGACACGGGCGCGCGCAGCGCAACGAGACGACGACGGCGAGTCGTGCCGCTCGTCGCGGGCGGTGCCCTCCTGTGCGCCGGCGCCTGTGGCTCGGACGCGTATGGCGGATCGGCCGCCGACGCCATCTGGTCCAAGACGTGGCGTGCGCACGGGCTCAGTGCCGACCCCGTCGACTCGCTGGCCGAACCATCGAGCCGGGCGGAGGCGGTCGTGGTGGGCCGGCCCACCCAGATCCACCCGGGGCGCTCCTACTCCCAGGGGTCGTCCTCGGGGGCAGGATCGTCTTCGGGGGCACCGACCTGGAGCGACGAGGAAGTGCACACGATGCAGGTGGACCTGTCAGATGACGAGGGTGCGACATAGCGGGTCGAGTTGGTCATCCAGGCCGGCACCGCGCCGTCCGAACTCAAGCCGGGCGGCCGGGTGACCGCGTCATTCCTCAAACGCGCATTCCTGGACTTCGAGGGAGAGCAGGTATGGGCGTGCATCGAGCCCGGCTGGTGCGGAATCACCGCGAGCTCATCCGGGAGGCTGTCGTCGTTGACCTCCGATGACGTGAGCGACGTGCTGCGGGGGACCTCGGCCGACCTAACTGACCTGGCCAAGTCGCCTACCGCCTAGCGGCCCCGACGTTCGGCATTCAGGCGCTCGGCATTCACCTGGCCAGCGCCGAGCACCAACTCAGCGCTCGCTCTGCCAGCGCCGGGCCAGCGCGATGCGCTGCTCCACCTGTTCGGTGGTCGCCCGGGAGAGTGGCGGACCGCCGGCCTGGCGGCGCAGTTCGGCGTGAATATGGCTGTGCGGTACCCCGCGCCGGTGCGCGAGCTGGCTGACCAACGAGTTGAGCATCTTGCGCTGACCCTCCAGGGCGCGGTGCAGCGACACCTCCGGGGTGACCCGCTCGCGCCGGTCGGTGCGTTCCTGCCGGCGCTGATGGCGATGCTGACGATCCTGCAGGACCGCCGCGACCTGGTCCGGCTCGAGCAGCCCGGGTAGTCCGAGATAGTCCTGCTCCTCGTCGCTGCCCGCCTCGGCGGCCAGCCCGAACTGATTGGCGTCGAAGAGGACATGGTCAAAATGCGCCGACGATTCCAGCGCCTGCCATTCGCCGAGCAGGTCGTCCGAGGCGGTTTCGGAGCGGTTGGCGCGCTCCATCAGCGCCTCCTCCGACCATTCCTTCCCGGCTGCGGCGCCCAGCACGTGATCGCGTTGGCGTTCCAGGAGAGCGGCATTCGTCAGCAACGGAGCCACCGTCGGCACGAACACGGTCGCCACCTCACCGCGGCGCCGGGCGCGCACGAACCGACCGACCGCCTGGGCGAAGAAGAGCGGCGTCGAGGTCGCCGTGGCATAGACGCCAACCGCTAGCCGGGGCACGTCCACACCCTCCGACACCATCCGGACCGCGACCAGCCAGCGCTCGTCGTTCCCGGAGAACTCCTCGATCCGCCGTGAGGATCCGGGATCGTCGGAGAGCACCAGCGTCGGCTTGACGCCGGTGAGGGACTGCAGGATGCGCCCGTATGCCCGTGCCTGCGCCTGGTCGGTGGCGATCACCAGCCCGCCGGCGTCCGGTATGTGGCGGCGCACCTCGGTCAGGCGCCGGTCGGCGGCGCGCAGCACCGCCTGAATCCACTCACCGGCCGGGTCCAGGGCGGTGCGCCAGGCCTGCGCGGTGAGGTCCTTGGTCAGTGGCTCGGCCAGTTCGGCGGCGATCTCGTCGCCGGCCTTGGTGCGCCAGCGCATCGGGCCGCCATACGCCATGAAGAGGACGGGACGCACGACGTGATCGCGCAGCGCCTCGGCGTAGCCATAGGTGTAATCGGCGGCCGAGCGGCGGGTGCCGTCGGGCAACTCCTCATACCGGACGAAGGGGATTGGGTTGTCGTCGGAGCGAAATGGCGTCCCGGTCAGCGCGAGGCGGCGGCGCGCCGGAGCGAACGCCTCGACGATCGCCTCGCCCCAACTGCGCGCGTCTCCGGCGTGGTGGATCTCGTCGAGGATTGCAAGCATCCGGCTCTGCTCGGTCACCGCCCGGTAATGATAGTGGCGGGCGGCGACCCCGGCATAGGTGACGGCGGTGCCGACATACTCCTTGCTGCGTCCGCGCCGCGATCCACCGAGCCCGGGGTCGAGGTGGAGCCCAACCCGGTGCGCGGCCTCGGCCCACTGGACCTTGAGGTGCTCGGTCGGGGTGACCACGGTGACCTTGTTGATCAGGCGTGCATCGAGCAGTTCGCGGGCCACCCGCAGCGCAAAGGTCGTCTTGCCGGCGCCCGGGGTCGCCACCGCGAGGAAGTCCCGGGGCTCCTCCTGCAGGTACTGGTCCAGGGCGGCGCGCTGCCAGGCCCGCAGGCTGGAGGCGGTACCCCAGGGCGCCCGGCCGGGGAAGGCCGGGGACAGGTGCGCGAAGGCGGATGGCTCGCTCATTCGATGGCACGTGTTGGGGACGACATGGGACCCACGACGCTACCCGACGTGCGCCCCCGGGCCACCATGCCGGGAGCCCGGCCGGGTTGCCGGGGCGGTCGGCGAGGTTGTCGGCGCGGCGACCTACCCTGGAGGTATGAGTGTGCACGGCGCCCCGGTCGACCGGCGTCCGGTGGCGCTCCTGGGCGTGCCCGCCGTGATGGCCCTGATCGTGGCCGCCGGGCTCGGGGGAGCGGTGGCGGCGCTGCAGATCGGGGATCCCGGGGCGGTGATGCGCTGGAGTGCCCAGATCGGGCGGCTGCTGCGCGATCTGGGTGCGGTGCTGGTGATCGGCTTCGCGGTCGTCGGCGGCTTCCTTGCGCCGGAGACCATGCGCACGCAGCGACGCGCGCTCGCCTCCCGTGGGGTGCTGGCCGGCGGGCTGCTCTGGCTGGTCGGGCTCCTGCTCACGCTGCTCGGGGAATTCGGGCTGGTCTCCGGGCTGCGACCGACTCAGGCGGGCTACTGGAGCCAGTTGTTCGGCCTGGCGTGGGAGTTGCCGCCGACGCGGATGAGCATCATCAGCGCGCTCCTGGTGGCGGCGGTCGTGGTGATCTGCGCGGTTCCGCGCGGGAATATTGCCCTGGCCTGGTGCTCAGGGCTCGGGTGGGTCGCGCTCATGCCGCAGGCGCTGTCTGGGCATTCGGCGATCAGCCGCGACCACATGAGCTCGATCAACGCCCTCGCCATCCACTTACTCGCCGCCACCACCTGGGTCGGCGGTTTACTCGCCCTGGTAATGCTGCGCCGGGCTCTGCAGCCGCACCTGTCCATCACCGTCGCCCGGTTCTCCCGGCTCGCCGGCTGGACGTATGCCGCCCTGGCCGCCTCCGGCCTGCTCGCCGGCCTCGGCGGCGTCATGTCGGCATCGCGGCTCTTCGCCGCCAACGGGCTGCAGCTCGGCCAGTCCTACGAGCTGGATGCCATCGCCGCCGTCATCCTGGGCGGCACCAGCTTCGTCGGCGGCATCGGCACCATCTGGGGCACGCTGGTCGGCGCCCTCATCATCGCCGTGCTGTCGAACGGGCTGACGCTGGTCGGCGTGTCGGACATCTGGCAGTTCATCATCAAGGGCCTGGTGATCATCGGCGCCGTCGCGCTGGACCGGGTGCGGCTGCAGGGCAGCGCGCGGACCTGAAGGACGGGGAGGAACGGGATGAAGAACAGGACAATGCTGCTGGCCGCCGCCC
>CAKZIH010000037.1 GCA_936931335.1 uncultured Nostocoides sp.
CGCCCATGCCGAGGACGTGGGGCGGCACAACGCGGTGGACAAGGCGATCGGCGCCCTGGTGCGCGCCGGGCAGAGCGCGCCCCTGGGGGGAGCGCTGGTGGTGAGCTCGCGGGCGTCCTACGAGATCGTGCAGAAGGCCGCGGTGGCCGGCATTCCGGTCCTGATCGCGGTGTCCGCGCCTTCCTCACTGGCGGTTGAGGCTGCGCGCCAACTGGGGATGACCCTGCTCGGCTTCGCCCGGGAGCGCGGGGTCAATGTGTATGCCGATGCCGGCCGCCTGAGCGACAGCTAGGCCGCCGTGGCCCCCTCACCGGTCGGTGCGATCACCCGCGGCACCACCAATCCCAACCGGTTGCGGCGCTGCGACCGCTGGCTCACCGAAGCGCACGCGTGGCGGCTGCGGGCCGCCGGTGCCGCCCCGGTGGTAGTCGACCTCGGGTATGGCGCCTCCCCGGTCACCACGCTAGAACTGCGCGATCGCCTGCGCCGGGTGCGCCCCGACGTGCGGGTCGTGGGGATCGAGATCGATCCGGCCCGGGTCGCCGCCGCCGCGCACTTGGCGGGGGAGGGCTTGCAGTTCCGGCTCGGCGGCTTCGAGATCCCCCTGCCCGGCGGTGCGCGGCCGATCTTCGTGCGGGCGTTCAATGTGCTGCGCCAGTATGACGAGGATCAGGTCCGCGGGCACTGGCAGCGGGTGGCCGCTCGGCTGAGCCCGGACGGGCTGCTGATCGACGGAACCTGCGACGAGATCGGGCGTCGGGCGGTCTGGGTCGCGGTCGCGGCCGGCGGGCCGGTATCGCTCACCTTCTCCTGGCGCCTGGCCGGGCTGGGTATGCCGAGCGAGATCGCCGAGCGCCTGCCCAAGGTGCTCATTCATCGCAATATCTCCGGTGAACCCGTGCATACCTTCCTTGCCGAACTCGACGCCCATTGGCGCCGCTTCGCCCCCCTGTCGGCGTATGGCGTGCGCCAGCGCTTCCGGGCGGCCGCCCAGGCGATGGCGGACGAAGGCTGGCCGCTGCGCGAATCGGGCCGCTGGCGTCTGGGCGAACTCACCGTGGACTGGGTCGCGGTGGCCCCATTGGGATGGTCCCCGTGGTGAGGCCGACAAAGGGGATCCGGGCGGGCGCGGTGGTGCTGGCCGGCGGGCGGGCCAGCCGGATGGCGGGTGTGGACAAACTGGGCGCGGACGTGGCCGGCATGTCCGTGCTGGCGCGGGTGCTGCGCGCCTGCGAGGGCGTGCCGGTGGTCCTGGTCGGGCCGCCCGGGCTGGCCGCCGATTTCCCGGGAACCACTGTGGTGCAAGAGGATCCGTCCTTCGGTGGACCGGTGGCGGGGGTCCGTGCGGGGGTGAGCGGACTGCATACGGACTGTGACCGGGTGCTCCTGCTTGCCGGGGACGCACCATTCCTCACGCCTGCGGCGCTGCAGCGACTGCTCGAGCGCCTGGAGTCCAGCGGCGCGGACGCGGCCCTGTATGCCGATGCCACGGGCCAAGAGCAATATCTGTGCGCCGCCTGGCGCCGGCTGGCATTGACCCGGGCGCTGGGAGCGGCGGGCAACTCGATGCGCTCGGTGTATGCGGGGGCGCGGCTCGCCGTGCTGCCCGATACCGAGGAAGCCACCACCGATGTGGACACGATGGCCGACCTGGATGCCGCCCGTGCCCGAGCCCGAGCCCAGGGTCCCGGCTGCGACGACTCAGGTGCCGGGAAGTGAACGCCCGCCGCACGCGCCCGGCGGTGAGCCGGAGCATGATCGCGTTCTGGCTGGCGGTGCTCGGGATGTGCGCGCTCGCGGTGCAGACGTGGCTGCCGGGGCTGATCGGCAAGGACAGCGGCGTGCAGGTCAGCCGGCCCAGCCTGCTCACCGTCGCCGAGGCCGCCAGCGGGATCGTCGTCCTGCAAGACGGGGTCACCGTGAGCCTCTACGACTCGGGGATGCGGATCAGCGACCGGGACGGCATCCTGCTCGACACGGTGGTCAAGGGGTCGCTGCTGTCGGTGGCGCAGGGCTCCGTCTCTGGCTCCGGTGGGCGACGGGTCGAGCAGGTCACCGCAGGCGCCAGCGCACTGAGCGTGCAGCGGGTTCGTGCCGAGGTGGGGCGGGCGACATACGTCGGCGTGCTGACCGACAAGGCGCGCGAGTTCCCGGTGACCATCGAGGTCACCGCGGCCCGCGGAGGGCCGGTGCAGGTCACCGCCCGGGCCCCCGGCGCGCAGGAGATCGTCTGGCATCTGGCGACCGACTTCCGGGTCCGCGGGTACCGGCCCGCGCTACCCGCCACGGGCCTGCGCAATCGGGCCTGGTGGCTCAAGGATTCCGGCACCGGAGCGGATTTCACCTCCCTGCGCGGGGCGGACATCGCCATCCGGCCCGCCACCGCGCAGCGCGCCGTGGATTTCCGCGAGACCGGCCGGATCGATGTGCACATCTGGTCCCCTAACGCCACCCTGGTGCTGAAGCGCCGGGCGCCCAGCCCGGACCGGAGCGCAGAATGACCAGGCTCCCGGCGCTGGCGCCGCTCACCGCCCGAGGACAGGAGGAGCGATGAATGCGACCGAGGTCGGCCGACTGATCCCGCACGTGCTCGACGACCTGGAACTGGAATGGGAACCCGGAGTCGGCGTGGGCGAGTTCGTGGCCACCCTGCCGGGTGAGCGCAAGCTCAAGACGGTGGTATCCCTGGTGGTTGGCTCCGGGGCACTGAGCGCGCGGGCATTCGTGATCCGCAATCCCGACGAGAACCATGCCGAGGTCTACCGCTACCTGCTACGTCGCAACCTGCGACTGCCGGGTGTCGGCTATGCGATCGACGCCTCCGGGGACGTCTACGTCGTGGGCCGAGTTCCCCTCGTCGCGGTTGATGCGGATTATCTGGATCGCCTGCTCGGGGTGGTGCTCGAGGCCGCCGATGGGCCGTTCAACGAACTGCTCGCCCTTGGCTTCCTCACCTCGATGCGCCGGGAATGGGCATGGCGCATCTCGCGCGGGGAATCGTTGCGCAACCTGGAGGCCTTCCGCTCGCTGCTCGAGCAGTCCGCGGACTGAGCGCCGGGCGAACTCGGGTGTGCCCGGCGCCGGATCGCTAGGGTGAGGCGGTATGAAGTACACCCTGATTCTCTTGCGCCACGGCGAGTCGGACTGGAACCAGAAGAACCTGTTCACCGGCTGGGTGGACGTCGACCTCACTGAGGTGGGCCGCCAGCAGGCCGTGCGCGGCGGGCAGCTGATGAAGGAGGCCGGTTTGCTGCCGGACGTCGTGCATACCTCCGTGCTGCGGCGGGCCATCACCACCGCCAATATCGCGCTCGACGCCTGTGATCGGCACTGGATCCCGGTGCGGCGCAGCTGGCGCCTCAACGAGCGCCACTATGGCGCGCTGCAGGGCTTGGACAAGGCCGCGACCCGGGAGAAGTACGGCGACGAACAGTTCATGCTGTGGCGCCGTTCCTTCGACACCCCGCCGCCGCCGATCGAGCAGGGCAGCGAATTCGACCAGAGCAATGACCCCCGGTATGCCGGCATCGAGGTCCCGCTGACCGAATGTCTGGCGGACGTCATCCCGCGACTGATGCCCTACTGGGAGAACGAGATCACGGCTGATCTGCAGGCCAACAAGACCGTCCTGATCACCGCGCACGGCAACTCCCTGCGCGCCTTGGTCAAGCACCTCGACGGCATCTCGGACGACGACATCGCCGGGCTCAATATCCCCACCGGTATGCCGCTGCTCTACGAGCTCGGCGAGGACTTCATGCCCACCGGGGCCTCCCGCTATCTCGACCCGGAGGCGGCGGCCGCCGCGGCCGAAGCCGTGGCCAACCAGGGCAAGAAGTAGCCCCATACGGGCATACGGCGAAGGCCCCGGTTCCGCGCGTGGTGCGCGCCGGACCGGGGCCTACGTCGTGAGGGAACGGCTCAGGGGTTGAGGACGTGGTCCTCTTCGTCTTCGCGGTCCACCGCGGTGTCCCACTCGCCCGTGACCAGGAAGCCGACGCGTCGGGCCAGGGAGACGGCGTGGTCGGCGAACCGCTCGAAGTAGCGCCCGAGCAGGGTCAGGTCCACCGCGGTCTGGGTGTCACCGGCGGACTCCAAAAGCTGGCCGAAGAGCTCGCGGTGCAGGTCGTCCATCGCGTCGTCCTCGCGCTCCAGGCTGGCGGCGAGTTCCAGATCGCGACTGGCGATCACCGAGCCGGCGGAGGTGACGATGCGCTGGGCCACCTGGCCCATCTGCACGATGATGCCGCGCAGGTCGGCGGGGACGGCCGACTCGGGGTAGCGCAGTCGGGCGATCTTGGCGACGTGGCGGGCCAGGTCGCCCATGCGCTCGATGTCGGCGCTCATCCGCATCGCGGTGACCACGGTGCGCAGATCGGTGGCGACCGGGTTCTGCCGTGCGAGCAGGTCGATGGCCAGCTGGTCGAGGTCCTCGCGGGCCCGGTCGATGTGCTGGTCGGCCTCGATCACGGTGTCCGCCAGCGCGATATCCGCATCCAGCAGCGCAGTGGTCGCGCGCGAAAGCGCCGATCCGGCGAGGTTGGTCATCTCGACCAACTGGTCGGTGATCCGGTTCAGATCCTCGCGGTATGCGGTGCGCATCATTGGTTGGGTACTCCTTCGGGCCCTGGGGGCAAATAACGCATCGATAATGCCGTGCTCAGCCCACAATTTCAGCCGGGGATGAACGCTTATCGGCCCGCAGGTGAACAACAGGCACCGACCTCGGGGACGCCGCTGGTCGGGCATGGGGCACCCCGGTGGACAACATACGCTGAGTCTGTGGAAGCGATCCAGGCTGCGCTGCTCGGTGGCCTGGCCGGGGTGGCGCTGGGTGGACTCTCGGTGGCCGGCCTGCTGCGTGGCAGGTCCGGAGCCGGTATGCCGTCCGAGCCCCCCGTCCCTGCGCCGCGGGGCGAATCTGCCGTGCCCGAGGGCGCCGGCGCCGTGCTCGCCGTGTTGCGCTCCAGTGCGTTGATCCTCGATCGTGCCGAACGGGTGGTGGCCAGCAGCCCGGGCGCCGCCGCGGTTGGCGTGGGCCTGGTCGAAGGTGACCGGCTGGCCGCCAACGACCTGCGGCTGCTGGTGCGCGAGGTCTTGGAGAGCGGTGCGATCCGGGAGACGGAACTGCGGCAGGCCGGGCGGCTCGGGGTGCCGCCGCGGACCCTGCACATCCGGATCGCCCCCCTGCTGACCGATCACGTGCTGGTGCTCGCCGAAGACCGTAGTTCCGCGCGCCGGCTGGACGAGGTCCGCCGGGACTTCGTGGTGAATGTCTCCCACGAGTTGAAGACCCCGGTGGGCGGGCTATCGCTGCTGGCCGAGGCGATCGCCGATGCCAAGGACGACCCCGAGGCCATCGAGCGCTTCGCTTCCCGGATGCAGCTCGAGTCCGCGCGGCTGGGCAAGCTCATCAAGGAGATCGTCGACCTCTCCCGCCTGGAGGCGACCGCCGGGATCAAGGAGCCGTCCGAGGTGCCGGTATCCAAGGTGGTCCAGGAGGCGGTCCTGCTCAGCCAGGTGGAGGCGGACGCCAAATCGATCCGTCTGGTCGAGAAGCTCGACCCGGCCGCGGTGGTGTCCGGGGACTACACCCTGCTGGTGACCGCGGTGCGCAACCTCATCGACAACGCCATCGCCTATAGCCCCGAAGGCACCGAGGTCGGGA
>CAKZIH010000038.1 GCA_936931335.1 uncultured Nostocoides sp.
CTGAACCTCTACTCCCAGGGCATCGACCCGCAGATCGACTTCTCCGATATGGCGAACATCCGCCGCACCGTCGAGCATTGCAACCAACTGCCGGTGCACGAGCGGCACCCGTGGGGCGGCGATTTGGTGTATACCGCCTTCTCCGGTTCGCATCAGGACGCGATCAAGAAGGGCCTGGAGGACATGGAGCGGCGCAGCAAGGCCGCCGGGACCGATATCGACGGCATCGATTGGGGTGTGCCCTATCTGCCCATCGACCCGCACGACATCGGTCGCACCTATGAGGCGGTCGTGCGCGTCAACAGCCAATCCGGCAAGGGCGGGGTCTCCTATCTGCTCAAGAGCGAGCAGGGCCTGGACCTGCCGCGCCGGCTACAGGTGGAGTTCAGCCAGGTCGTGCAACGGCGCACCGACGCCGAGGGCGGGGAACTGTCCGCGGCCCAAATCTGGGCGATGTTCTCGGACGAATATCTGCACTCCGCCGCGGAGGGTGAGCGCTGGGGCCGCTTCTTCCCGGTGAGTTCGGTGATCACCAGCACCGACGAGGGAGACGACGAACTCGACGCGGTGATCTTGGACGCCGGTCAGCAGGTGCGCATCTCCGGTCGCGGCAATGGTCCGATCGATGCCTTCACCGATGCGCTGGCGCAGTTGGATGTCGACGTCCGGGTGCTCGACTACCACGAGCACGCGCTCTCCGCCGGTGGGGATGCCCGGGCCGCGGCATACGTCGAATGTGCTGTGGGAGAACGCGTCCTGTGGGGTGTGGGCCTGCACGAGTCGATCGTCAAGGCGTCCCTGCGGGCGATCATGTCGGCGCTCAACCGCGCCGAGCGCGACGCCACCGGCGCTTCCGACGCGGGCCGTTCGCTCTCGCGTCCCGGCGGCGGCCCCTGACTTGTCGCCGCGAGGCGATGGCGCACACTTGGCCGGTGAGCATTCCCCTGGAGGACTACGCCCTGCTCGGCGATCGCCGGACGGCGGCGTTGGTGTCCCGGGAGGGCAGCATCGACTGGCTCTGCCTGCCGCGCTTCGACTCCGGTGCGGTCTTCGCGCGCTTGCTCGGTGACGAGGACGACGGCTCCTGGTCGATGTCGATCGAGGACGGCGAGGTCATCGAGCGCTCGTATGCCGGGGACACCTTCGTGCTGCGCACCCGCTGGCGTGGTCCGGACGGGGAGGCCGTGGTCACCGAGTTCATGCCGCAGTCGGATCACCATTCCGACCTGATGCGGCGGGTCGAGGTCACCCGCGGGCGGGTGGTTGTGCGCCACGAATTGCGGATGCGCCCGGACTACGGGGCTCGGCTGCCGTGGATGCGCCAGGTCGACGTGGACGGCGCGCAGACGCTGGTCGGGATCAGCGGACCCGACGGGTTCGCGATGCATGGGCCGTCGTTGCGGGCTGAGGGCACCGCGCATACCGGACGGTTCCGGCTCACCGAGGGGGAGGCGCAGACCTGGTCGCTGGTCTGGTTCCCCTCGCACGAGGACCCGCCGGCCATGCGGGACTGGGACGAGGAACTCGCCAGCACCGTCGAGGACTGGACCAAGTGGGCCTCGGAGCTCTCCGGTCACGACGGCGATCCGGCGATCATTCGCTCCCTGTTGGTCCTGCGCGCGCTCACCCACCACGCCACCGGGGGCATCGTTGCGGCGCCGACCACCTCGCTGCCGGAGGACCTCGGCGGCGAGCGCAATTGGGACTACCGCTATGTCTGGCTGCGGGATTCGGCGCTCGTCATCGAAGCAATGCTGGCTTATGGGCCGGGGGAGACCATGTGGCGGGACTGGCTGCTGCGCGCGGTGGCCGGCGACGCGCAGCAGGTCCGCATCGTCTACGGCATCGCCGGGGAGATCGTCCCCCCGGACCGGGAGCTGGAGCACCTGAGCGGGTATGCCGATTCCCGCCCCGTCCGCACCGGCAATAGCGCCTCGGAGCAATACCAGGCCGATGTCATCGGTGAGGTGATGATCGCCCTGGACCGGATGCGCGAATCGGGGGTCGAGGAGACCACCTTCTCCTGGTCGCTGCAACGGCTGCTGCTGGACTATGTCGAGCAGCATTTCGACGACAAGGACTGCGGCATCTGGGAGATGCGCGGCGAGCGGCACCACTTCACCCATGGCCGGGTGATGATGTGGGCCGCCTTCGATTGCGGGATCCGGGCCGTGGAAACGCGGGGACTCAGTGGGCCGGTGGAGCGCTGGCGGGGGTTGCGGGAGCGGCTGCACGATGAGATCCACGAGCGCGGGTGGAACGCCGAGATCGACTCCTTCACGCAGACCTACGGCTCGGCCGAGGTGGATGCGTCGCTGCTGGTGCTGCCGCATACCGGCTTCATCGCCTGGGACGATCCCCGGATGCTCGCCACCGTGCGCCGCATCGAGGCCGATCTCGTCGACGAGCAGGGTCTGGTCTATCGCTATCGGTGCACCACCGGCGTGGACGGTCTGGAGGGGACCGAATATCCCTTCCTGCTGA
>CAKZIH010000039.1 GCA_936931335.1 uncultured Nostocoides sp.
CACCGGGACCTGGACACCCGGGTGGGCACGATCGATGTCGCGATCCCGAAGCTGCACCAGTCGAGGTCGACCTCAAGTGGTCTGTGACGGGCCCGGATCGGACTATTGGCGTCCAGACATACGCCGTAAGCGGTACCGCTTACGGCTGGGGCTGTCGCTGGGGAACTCCCCAGAACAGGACCCTTTACGGGAAGGCCTTCGACAAGAGGGGCGTAGGCGATGAGTCATCGCTGATGGGCTTCACCAGCGCACACACCAACTGCGTCCTCTAGCGCAGGTCATGGGAGGCGACCTGGTTGCCGCGTGCGAGAACGCGAGCTTTCGGTATGGGCGCCGGGTCGTCCTCTCAGGCCTGTCTCTAGCGGTCAAGCCCGGGATCACGGGCCTTCTGGGCCCCAATGGAGCCGGGAAATCCACGTTGTTGTCGCTGCTGAGCACCCATCGCGGGGCCTCCTCGGGCCGCGTGGAGGTCCTCGGCAGCGACGCTGCCAGCGCCGCCGGGCGCGAGAATATCCGGGCCCGGATCGGTGTGCTTGCGCAGCGCTTTCCGCTGGTTGGCTCGATGCGGGTTCTGGACACCGTGGCGTATGCCGCCTGGGCGCAGGGTTTGAGCCGTGAGGACGCCTATCCGGCTGCCGAGGCTGCGATCGGCGAGATGGGTATCGCCGACCTGGCGCAGCGGCGGTGCCGGGCGTTGTCCGGCGGCCAACGGCAACGGGTCGGGCTGGCAACGGCCTTGGCCCACTCACCAGATCTGCTTCTGTTGGACGAGCCTTCGGCTGGGTTGGATCCTCAGGTGCGCATCACCCTGCGACAGACGTTGCTGGATCTGCGGCAGCGGTGCAGCATCGTGCTCTCCACTCATCTGGTCGATGACGTCCTGGCGATCTGCGACCAGATCATCGTTCTGGACAGCGGCCGGGTGGTCTTCGAGGGTGAGGCGGAGGCATTGGCCGCGCACGGAGTGGAACAGGGGGCCGACGGCCCGGGATCCGCCCTCGAGAGAGGCTATGCCGCTCTGCTCACCCGGGAGCGGGAACCGTGAGCCGACGTGAACTCACCTCGTCGACCTGGCCGCTGCCGTGGTGGGTTGCCGTGGTTCCGGGCCTGCTGTTTGGGGCTGGGGTGTTCCTCGTCGTCCACACCGCAAGTTCGTGGCCCTACGTGGCTCCCGCCCGCCTGTCCGGAATGGTGGCGCAAGCGGTCGGCCTGATTGCTCCCCTGGTCTGCGCGGCAAGCGCTTGGGTGGCGGAGAGATTCACGAACCGGCACTCCCCACTGGCATGGCCGGTGCTTCCGCGGGCCACGGGTGGCCAAGGCCTGCGCGTACTGGGCGTGATCACCATGAGTTGGGTGGTCCTGTCGATGGGCTTGGGCTGCCTCGCTCAGGTCCTAGTGATGCGCAGGGCCACCGGTGGCCACTTCTACGCCGTAGAACTTCTGATTGCAGCTTTGGGCATTGACGTTCTTCATCGTGTCCGGGTTCGGATTCGGCGTCACGATTGCGCGGTGGCACGCGCCGCTGTGGGGACTCCTGTGGGGGTTGCTGTGGGTGTGGGTGATCCCGATCTACGCCCAGGGACTGCTTCCCTTCCCCAGCAAGAATGTGGAGTACTTCCTGTTTCCCGGCCTCTCCGCCTCGGATCACCGTTCCCTCGACATGGGGGTGGTCGCCGCCATTCTCGGATGGTGGTTGCTGGTGCCGGCATCCGGCGTCTTGGCCCTGTGGCTGTGGTTCCGAGTAGCCGCGCGCTCCGTCCACTGGCGCGCCCTGCTCATTGGCGCTGTCGTACCCGTCGTTGTTGCCGGCTGCGGCGTCGGGCTGGCACACGCCCTGCCCAGCCCGTTCGTGGACAGCTCGCCGCCACCGGCGAAGTGCACGACTCGCGGGACCCTGGAGTACTGCGTGACCCAAGAGCAAGCACCCCAGCTCAATGACCTAGTCAGCAAGACCGCCCCCGCGATCCAGCGAATGGGATCAGCGTGGCCCGCAACCATCCGGCGGGTCGTCAGCTTTTCGCTGGCCGGAGAGGGCAACCCGCCCGCCGCAGGCGACATCGGCGTCAACGTCACCAGCGCCTCAGGGATCGCCACCGCCGAAATGGACATCGGCGCCGGACTGGCTGGCCTCGCCGCGTGCGACCCAGCACACAGCAGCCAAGAATCCATCGGATGGGCCCTCACCTTCGCGCAATGGATGGCCAAGTCACCGGACGCGCGGCCAGACCTCGACCCTCGCGCAGCCTCTCTCTGGAACGCCTCGGATGACCAAGTGAAGGCGTGGTACACCCGCAACAGTGGCGACCTCCTGCACTGTCGCTACTCGGGGCCAGGTCCCGGTTGATCACCTCCCGAAGACTCCGCGCCCTGTGCCTGCCACTGGCGCCACGCCCCATCCTCCCCGTCGTCTTAGTCATGATCGCCGGCGTCATCATCGTCCGCGCCAAACCCACAGGCTTCGTCGAAGTCGGTGGCACGACAGGAGCGGCACCGGGCCGCCTGGTCGGAGTCTTCGAAGGAGTCCCACTCGTCATCTCCCTCGCCCTCACCCTCGCCCTCGCGCCTCGACTCCCCCAATGGGACCGATTCGGCACCACCAAGACCAGACGGCTGGCGGTCGCCGTCGCCGTCGCCGTCCCGGTGATCTCATGCGGCTATTTCCTCTTGTGCTTGGCCAGCTACCCCTCCTGGGGAGACCCGCCAGCACATGTGCTGCGGCCAGTAATGAACAACGTCGCCGCGGCCGGACTGCTGGCGGTGATCACCGTCGGAACCCTGGGCCGTCTGGGAGGAACCGTCGCCTGGGTGATCACCATGTATGCCGCGATGTGGGCACCGACGCACTGGCCAAGTACGGGACGGTGGATCCCACTCAACCTGACCCGACCAGCCGGCGCTGCTCTCGACCTGAGCATCCATTGGGGCGGCCTACTCGTGCTCACAGCAGCCGCCCTGGCAACAGCCTTCATCCGCCGGCTCGTGCCGATCGAGATGACCATCCGCCCCGCAGAGGAACGCCAATAGCCGACCCACCACTCGACCGCCTCCACCGGCGACGGCCATCGATGTTGGACAAGACAGGGAGACAACTGGACTCACCATCTCGCCCTGCCGCGGGTCAGGGGCCTGGAGCGCGGACAAGAACGCCCGAACCTGCAATGAGTTAGCAGGACGCGCGTTGCCCTGGCGCGGGCCGACAACGTTTGTGCCGCGGAGTACGGCACCCGCACTCCGGAACGACTCAATCGGCGTAACGGGTAACGGAATCGGGACCATGACACCCCCGCCCGTGTTGACGGCCGGGTGGTCGAGGTCGCGGCCGGCCGGCCGGGCCGTCCTTGGCAGGCGCCATAGCTCAAGCCACTCATTCTTTTG
>CAKZIH010000040.1 GCA_936931335.1 uncultured Nostocoides sp.
ATTGGGTCTGATCGCCCCCGAGCGCCGCGGCACCGCCCGGGTGTATCACCGCCGGGACCGCACCCGCCTCGGCCTGATCCTGCGCGGCAAGCGCCTCGGGTTCCCGCTCGGGGAGATCCGCACGATCATCGACCTGTATGACGCCCCGCGCGGCAAGCGCAGTCAGCTCGAGTATGTGCTCGCCCAGATCGACGGCCGTCGGGCCGATCTGGAGGCCCGACGGCGCGACCTCGATGCCGCCCTCACCGAACTCGCCACCTTCGAGGAGCGCTGCCGCGCCGACCTGGACCGGTTGACCGAACCCGCGTGACCGTTGACCGACCACGCGGGTCCCGCCGGTCTGTGCACCCCACCGACTAGCGCACCCCACCGGCCTGTGCACCCCACCGGCCAGCGACACACGGGAGACCAGGCCAGCTCGATGTTCCTTCGGCCGCCGGCTCAGATCAAGGTGTAGCCGCCGTCCACCAAGTAATCCTGGCCGGTGATGTAGGAGGCCTCGTCACCGAGGAGAAAACAGACCAAGCCGGTGATCTCGTGCGGCTCCCCCATCCGTCCCATCGGGGTGCGACTGTTCCAGTCGCGCAACATCTCCGGATGCTGGTCGACAAACTGCCGGGTCATATCGGTGGCCATGTACCCGGGGGCGATCGAGTTCACTCGGATGCCCCATTCGAGCCATTCGACGGCGAGGGATCGGGTCAGCATGGTCACGGCCGCCTTGGAGGCGTTGTAGGCGACCTGGTCCTGTGGCCGGTTGGCGACATACCCCGACATCGAGCCGAAGTTGACGATCGTGCCCGGTCGCCCGGCTGCCACCAGGCGACGCGCCACCGCCTGGCAGGCCAGGAAGGTGCCGGTGAGATTGATATCGATGACGCGCCGGAAGTCCTGCGCCGTCACCTCGAGGGCCGGTTGCACCGACGCGACGCCGGCGGCACACACGAGATGGTCGACAGGACCCAGGTGTGCCTCGATCGCGTCGAGGGCCTGCGCTATCGACACCTCGTCGGTGATATCGCAGGTCAGGCCCAGCGCCTGCCGCCCGGTGTCCGAAGCCAGCTCGCGCGCAGCCCGGGCCACCTCGTCCTGGACGTCCAAGAGCGCGATATTGGCACCTCGTTGGGCCAGTTCGCGAGCCACGGCAAGCCCCAGACCGCGGGCCCCGCCGGTCACCACGGCGAGCCGGTCGGCGAAGGGATGTGTGCGTACCGGCATGTCAGGCGTCCATTCGTCGAGGGTGGAGAAACGCACTCAGCAAGGCACGAAGTCGCCAGGCGTCGATCGACACGCCGGCCCTGCTCTGGCGGATTGCCGCATGGATATCAGTGCAGCTCAAGGGTTTCCACGGCTCGGAGCTTGTTGCGCATGAACGCATTGGCGTGCCGGGCGAGATCGTCGCCGTCTTCCCAGAGGTTGCGCCAGATCGCCAGGCTGCGGCTGAGCACCGGATCGACGACCGCGGTCGAGAACGACTCGAAGGTGATCGGGCCCGAATAGCCGACCTCCCGCAGGGCGCGGAAGAAGGCGTCGAAGCCCACCGTCCCGGTGCCGAGATAGCCGCGATGGCATTCCCCGATATGGACATATCCCAAGCGCTCCCCGGCTCGCAGCACGGGCGTGAACAGATCCGATTCCTCGATATTCATGTGGTAGGTATCGAGGTGGATCTTGATATTGGATGCGTCGATTTCGTCGAGATAGGCCAGCGCCCCGCCCGCCGTGTTGAACAGATTGGCTTCATATCTGTTGACGACCTCGAGCGAGATGGTAATGCCCAGACTGGCGGCCCGGTCCGCAATCCGCCCCAAGACCTCTTGGCTGTTCGCGCGACCCCGCGCACTCGCCGGACCCGGGTACTTGCGCAACACCCCGTAGAGCACCCCGCATAGATGCTGTGCACCCAATTCGCCGAGGATGTCCAGGGCTCGATCCAAGACGGCCTCGCCGCGAGCCACCTCATCGCGATCGTCGGAACTGATATCGCTGCCCATCGGCAGTCCCATTGACGCGGAAATCTGTAGGTCGAGGGGGCTAAGCACCCGCTTCGCTCCCGCCACATCGAAGCCGTGGGGGTCCAGCAGCGGCAACTCAAGGAGGTCGTACCCGCAGTCGACCGCATGGCGGGCGGCGTGCGCCACGCCCTCTGCGTCGAATGCCCCGCTCCACACCAGACCATGCGCGCCGATCATCTGACCTCCTCGATACCCGGGAGGACCCGCGGCTGATTGTTGTACGGGTGTTGCCTCCGCAACGTATCGAGTGAATTCGCGAGGCGTCAAGGGTGGGCCAGCCCTTAGGACACCGCCCGAATATCGTTGCGGCCCAGCGCGAATTTCGTTTACTTGGCCGGTGATCCCGGTTCAACATCGTTTCGGCGCTGGGGGTTTGGCTCGAGCCACGGCAGTGGTGGCCAGGTGCCGGTCGTAGCTGCCGGGGCTGAGATCCCAGCGAACCCGGGCCCGGCCGCTGGCTGCCCGCTCTGGTGGCGGGTGCTGCGCCGACGGCTGGTGCGCAGGCCGGTGCTTCACCGACGGCTGGTGCGGTGGTTCGCAGTTCACCTGCCCGGCCAGGCGCCGGGAGTGCACGACGTGGTGGTGGAAGGTGCACAGCAGGGCGGCATTGTCGAGATCCGTTGGCCCGCCGTCGATCCAGTGGATGAGGTGGTGGGCGTCGGCCCACCCCGCCGGTCGGGTACATCCGGGGAAGGTGCAGTGCTCATCGCGAAGCAGCAGCGCCTTGACCTGAGTGCGCGTGAACAGTCGCTTGGTGCGCCCGATGACGATGGGATTGCCGTGCTCGTCGAGCAGCACCGGGGTCACGTCAGCCGCGCAGGCGACACGTCGAGCCGCCGCCACGGACAGGAAGCGCCCGGCATCCAGCGTGCCCACAGTCCGGGCGCAGCCAGAACCGGCCGCAAGATCGGCGGCGGTGACGATGAGATTGAGTTGACCGGCCGGTCGAGCGGGCCCGGCACTGGTGATCGCTCGGTGGAGCAGTTCCATCAGGGCGTCGGAGCGGCGCTTGGCCGCGGGCCGCACGTCGGGCTCTCCGTCGGGCCCGGACTGCGGTGCACATAGTGGATCCAGGGCGGCCTCCAGGAGCGCAACGGACTCCCCATCCAACGTCCACCGGTACTCACTCAGCCCGTCGACATCGGTCCGCGGCATCGACAACGCCGCATGCGCCCGGGCGGTGGCCTCGTCCTTGACGAGTTGGTCGGGGCGCCCGTACTTGGCATAGAGGGCCGGGCGCAACCGCCGCACTTCTCGCGCGTCGCCGCTGGCCGCAACCGTGGCGAAGGCCGCCCAGACCGCCGGGGCCGCTCCCGGGGTCAGGTCCGGGGCCAGCCGCCGCATTTGCTCGATCGCGACGTCGACACAG
>CAKZIH010000041.1 GCA_936931335.1 uncultured Nostocoides sp.
AACTCGGCCACCGAATTGTGGGTCCAGGCTCAGCCGGTAATCGGTCAACTCCCCGCCATCATTGCCACCCCGCGACAGGCTCGCCCGGGCCCGGGCTCGCTCCTCGTCGCGCGCCAACAGATCCTCAGGCCCGTAGGTGGCGATCAGCCACGGCCGTAACCCGCGCACCTGCGCCAGGTCCCCGGTGCAGGCCAGGGTGGCGTACTGCTGCCAGGCTTCCGGGACGAACCCCGGCTGCAGGTCCGGGGCCAGGCGCCGCATCTCGGTGATCGCCGCCGCGGCCGCGGCCACCGGCGCGGACCCGTCCACCACCACATCCCGCAGACAGTCCGGGACCTGGCTGGCCGCGATCGCCTCGGCAACCAAAGCCAGCCGAGCCGCGGACGCCCGCGTCGGATAGTTGCGCGAATAGGCGGGCGATCCAATCCCCAGTCGCCAACGGCACCGGCCCAGTGCGCGGTTCGGCCCGCACCACGGCCTCGGCCACCACCGCGACCTCCGCCGCGGCCACCTGAACCGCCACCTCACCCAGCAGCCCCAACAAACCAGTGAGCTCATCCCCGCCGGCCTGCCACACCACCTCCCGCACCGCCCCGGCCGCCTCCACCGCCGCCGTCAGCACGCCCACATCGGCCAGCGAACGAGCATCGTCCGGCGGGGGCGAGCGTGGTGACCTGAGCCATACTCGATCATACGTCTGTTCGATCTGGCCCAAAATAGATATCCACAGCATCCGGCGTACCCTCAGAGCGAATTGGCGCTCACAGCGAACAGCCGGGCCAGGGCTTAGCCGAGTGGCTCTATACCGAGTGACTCGATCAGCGTGACCACGCGGGCGCGGATGCCGTCGCGGATGGGGCGCACGGCCTCAATGTCCTTACCAGCGGGGTCGTCCAGGACCCAGTCTTCATACCGCTTGCCGGGATAGAGGGGGCAGGCGTCGCCGCAGCCCATGGTGATGACCACATCGCTGGCCTGGACGGCCTCGGGGGTGAGGATGGTTGGGGTCGCGGCGGTGATGTCGATGCCCACCTCGCGCATGACGGCCACGGCGGCGGGGTTGACCTGGTCCGCGGGTTGCGAACCGGCCGAGCGGACGTCGATGGCACCTCCGGACAGCTCCCGCAGGAAGCCGGCGGCCATCTGCGAGCGGCCGGCGTTGTGGACGCAGACGAAGAGGACGGATGCCTTGTCGGACATGGGTTTCTCCTGGTTCGGACGAGCGGAACGGGGGGCTCAGGCAGCGACGGACTCGTGGCGCGGGAAGCGATCGCGCAGGGCGAGCGAGACATAGACCAGAGCCACCAGCACGGGCACTTCGATGAGCGGCCCGACGACTCCGGCGAGCGCCTGGCCGGACGTCATCCCGAAGGTGGCGATAGCCACCGCGATCGCGAGCTCGAAGTTGTTGCCGGCCGCGGTGAATGCCAGCGTGGTGGTGCGCTCATACGACATGCCGCTGGCCCGGCCGACGATATAGCCGCCGCCCCACAGCAGGGCGAAATATGCCAGCAGCGGCAGCGCGATCCGCGCCACGTCACCGGGGTGGTTGCGGATCTGGTTGCCCTGCAAGGCAAAAAGGACAACGATGGTGAACAGCAGGCCATAGAGCGCCCACGGACCGATGCGCGGCAGGAATCTCTCCTCATACCAGGCACGGCCATTGGCACGCTCCCCAAGGCGGCGCGAGAGATAGCCCGCGAGCAGCGGCACCCCGAGGAAGACCACCACCGAACCGGCGATCTTCCAGGCTGAGACGTCCAAATCGGTCTGCGCCAGGCCGAGCCAGCCGGGTAGCACCGTCAGATAGAACCAGCCCAGCACCCCGAACATCACCACCTGGAAGATCGAGTTGATGGCCACCAGCACGGCGGCGGCCTCCCGGTCCCCGCAGGCCAGGTCGTTCCAAATGATCACCATGGCGATACACCGGGCGAGACCGACGATGATCAGGCCGGTGCGATATTCGGGCTGGTCGGGCAGGAAGATCCAGGCCAGGGCGAACATCACCGCCGGACCGATGACCCAGTTGAGCACCAGGGAGGCGGTCAGCAGGCGACGATCGCCGGTGACGCTGTCGAGGCGGTCATAGCGCACCTTCGCCAGCACCGGATACATCATGATCAGCAGGCCGAGGGCGATCGGCAGGGAGACCCCGCCGATCTCGACCGCGCCGAGCGCCTCGTCCAGACCCGGCACCGCCTTGCCGAGCAGCAGCCCCGCCAGCATCGCGAGGGCGATCCATACCGGCAGCAAGCGATCCAGGGTCGACATCTTGCGGGTGACTGTTGCGGTGTCGCTGAGGGTGGCAGCCACGACCGACCTCCTTGGATAGACAACTATCGAAGTAAAGTCATGCTTGCTCCTTGGATCGATAGTTGTCAATATACGGGGATGGTCACCAGGGCTGGGCGTGCCACAACCGAGCCGGATACGGCCCCCGAGGTATGCCGACCGAGCCAGGGCCGCACTCTGCTCGCCGACGATGCACAGGACGTGGCGGGGCTGCTCAAGGCCTTGGCCCACCCCGTCCGATTGCGACTCTTCGTGCGTCTGGCGAGCACCCCCGGTGAGGTTTGCGTCTGCGATTTCCCCGACGTCGGCGTCTCCCAGCCCACTGTCTCCCACCACCTGAGGAAGCTGCGCGAGGCCGGCCTGGTCGATTGCGAACGCCGCGGCACCTGGGTGTACTACCGGGTGGTCGAGGGCACCTTGGAGCGGCTCGGGACCTTCATTACCGACCTCTGCGCGCCGCGGCAGACCGTTCGCTAGGGTGGGCACCGTCGTCGTCACCAGCGACGGCGACACCGCTAGGGGTGCCGGGTGAGCCCGGCTGAGAGTGCGGCCCAACCGATGCCGCTCACCCTTCGAACCTGATCCGGATCATGCCGGCGAAGGGAAGCGACCCCGGACCGCTCTCCGGGCACCTCTCTCTCGGCGCGTGATCCCCTTGTGCGAGAGGGAAATTCGTGTCAGCCACCACTTCCACCTCGGCCATCGACGCGAATGCGGCAAGTTCCCCGCCGCAGCGGTCGTTGCGGGTCGGTGATCATGCGGCGCTGTGGCTCTCCCTGTCGGTGGGGCTGCTGGTCTTGCAGTCCGGGGCCCTGATCGCGCCGGCGCTCGGGTTCGGCCAGAGCGCCCTCGTCATCATCCTCGGTTCGGCGCTGGGCGTGGCCGTGCTGGGGGCGGTCGCCGCCGTCGCCGCGCGGCAGGGCACCTCGGCCATGGCCTGCCTGGCGCCCGTGCTCGGTCCCTGCGGGGTCAAGCTCCCCGCGGCCGCCAACATGATCCAGCTCATCGGCTGGGGCGCCTTCGAACTCATGGTCATGGCCCAGGCGGCGCAGGGGGTCACCGACCGGGCGGGGGTGGGCACGGCATACGGGCTCTGGGTGGTGGTCTTCGCGGTCCTGGTCACCGCCCTGGCATATGCCGGACCCCTCGCCTTCGTGCGCCGGGTGTTGCGCCGAATGGGGATCTGGCTCGTCCTTGCTTCCGCGCTCTGGCTGACCTGGCGGCTGGTAACCGCATACGACCTGGACTGGACGAATCGCTCCGGGGATGGCTCGATGCACGCGGGCGCGGCCCTGGATGTGGTGATCGCCATGCCGTTGTCGTGGTTGCCACTGGCCGGGGACTACGCCCGGCATGTCCAGTGTGGCAGCGGCGCTGGCCGCGATCGCGGGCGGGCTGCGGGCTGGAGCGCCGCCGCCGGCTACCTGGTGGGCACCGTCTGGTTCCACTTGCTCGGCGCCGGTTATGCGCTGGCACTGGGCGATTCGGCCATCGTGCCCGCTCTGCTCGCGGCGGCCGGCGGGGTCTGGGCGCTGGGGCTGATCCTCTTCGGCGAGAGCGACAATGCGATGGCGGACGTCTACTCCGCGGGGGTCTCCAGCGAGGCGGTGGCCGGCGGGGGGCCGAGGCTGAGTTGGCGGGTACTGCTCGCGGGCGCGGCTGCGGGGGCGATCGCGCTGGTGGCCGGGGATGGCTCCTATGAGACCTTCCTGCTGCTGCTCGGGTCGATCTTCGCCCCCCTCTATGCCGTGGCCCTCACCCATTGGGCCGGCCGGACTAGCACCCGCCCGTGGGCCGCGCTGATCGCCTGGGTCCTGGGTGTCGCCACCTACCACCTGCTCCCCCGCTGGCAGGACTCCCTCGGCGCCACCATCCCGAGCATGGCTGTCGCGGCCCTGACCTATGGCGTGCTGGCGTATGCCGTGCTGGCGCGCCAGCCCTCGCCCGGCCGGGAGGCGCACCAGTGAGGAATCCCTATGAACTGATGGTGCTGACGGACGAGTTCCGGGTGCCGCCGGCGCAGTGGCCGGATGCGGTGGATCAGGCCCTGACCGGTGGCGCCACGAGCATTCAATTGCGGGCCAAGACCCTGCCCACCCGCGAACTGGTCTCGCTCGGCACCGCGCTCCTGGAGCGGACCCGGGCCCGCGGCTGCCCACTCCTGGTCAACGACCGGGTCGATGTCGCCTGCGCGATCGGGGCCGATGGCGCGCACATCGGGCAGGACGACCTGCCCCCGGCAGCGGCGCGGATGCTGCTGGGGCCGGACCGCATCCTTGGTGTCTCCACCGCCACCGTCGCGGAACTCACCGAGGCCATCGACGCCGGCGCCACCTACCTCGGCGTCGGAGACATCTTCGGCACCCCGAGCAAGCCCGACGCCGGTATGCCGGTCGGCCTGGCCGTTCTGCGCGAGCTCGCCGGCCGCTCCCCGGTCCCGGTGGTCGCCATCGGCGGCATCCGGGCGGACAACGCCGGTGCCTGCCGCCAGGCCGGGGCGGCGGGCATCGCGGTGATCTCCGCCGTGATGGGCACCCCCGACCCCAGCGTCGCCGCGCGCCAGCTCATTCGCGGTTTCCGGGGCACGAATCCGCCCAATTCCCCTGTCCCCAAGTCCATTTCGCGCACAGAAAGCTGACCCATGATGTCCTCCAAAACCACTTCCCAGCGGCCCGCCACCCCCTCCAGCGCCGCCTCCGGAAACCGGGGCGACCTCGGCGCATACGCCGCCGAGCTCCTGGACCAGGTGCGCGCGCAGCGGCCACTGGTGCACCAGATCACCAACCACGTGGTGATGAACGACTCCGCCAACCTGACCCTGCACCTGGGGGCGTTGCCGGTGATGGCGCACGCCGCCGACGAGGTGGCCGAGATGGCCGCCCACGCGGGTGCGCTGGTGCTCAACATCGGCACCCTCTCCCCGCCCTGGATCGAGGGGATGCTCATCGCCGGCCGGTCGGCCGGTGACCACGGCGTCCCGGTGATCCTCGACCCGGTTGGTGCTGGGGCCACCACCTACCGCACCGAGACCGCCCGCCGCATTCTCGACTCGGTAGCTGTGCGCCTGGTCCGGGGCAATGCCGGGGAAATCGCCGCCCTGATCGGGCAGTCCGGGCAGGTTCGGGGTGTGGAATCGGTCGGCGAGGTTGGCGACCCGGCGACCCTGGCCCGGCTGGCGGCGACCCAACTCGGCACCGTCGTCGCGATGACCGGCAAGCGGGATGTGATCACCGATGGGGAACGCACCGTCGAGGTGGACAACGGTCACGAGTACCTGACCCAACTCACCGGCACCGGGTGCATGTCCACCCTCGCCTGCGCCGCCTTCGCCGCCGTCGATGCCGACGCGGTCCAGGCGGCGGCGAGCGCGCTGACGGCATACGGGGTGGCGGCGGAACTCGGCGCCGAAACGGCGGGCGTGCACGGACCAGCGAGCTTCAAGATCGCCTTCTTCGACGCAGTGGCCGGCCTGACCGGCGCGCAGGTACGCGACCGAGCCCGGGGCCGGGCACAGTGAGCGCCGCAACGCCCATCGTCCTGGTGATCGCGGGTTCCGACTCCGGGGCGGGGGCCGGTATCCAGGCCGACCTGAAGACCTGTATGGCGTTGGGGGCTTACGCCACCACGGCCCTGACCGCGGTGACCGCCCAGAACACCCAGGGGGTCAGCGCCGTCCACATGGTGCCTCCCGAGGTGATCACTGCCCAGATCGACGCGATCGCCGCAGACATCGGGGCCGATGCGGTCAAGATCGGGATGCTCGGTGACGTCCCGACCATCCAGGCCGTCGCCGCAGCGCTGCGCCGGTGGCTGCCCCGGCTGGGTAATCCGCCCGTGGTGCTCGATCCGGTCATGGTGGCCAAGGGCGGCAGCACACTCCTGGACCCCGCGGCGGTGGCGGCGCTGATCGACTCCGTGCTCCCCCTGGCCACGGTGCTCACCCCGAACCTGCCGGAGGCCTCCGCCCTACTCGCACGGGAGGTCAGCACCATCGACCACCTGCCGGATGCGGCCCGCGAACTGGGCGCCCTCGGGCCGGCGGTCCTGCTCAAGGGCGGCCACCTACCCGGCCCCGAGCTGCTCGACTTGCTCTGGGACGGAAGGCAACTGACCCGGTGGTCCGGGATCCGGCGGGACACCCCGCATACCCATGGCACGGGGTGCACCTATGCCGCGGCCGTGGCCGCCGGTCTCGCCGCCGGTATGCCGTTGCCCGCCGCCGTCGGGCGGGCCCACGATTACCTGGCCGGCGCCATTGCCGCTGCCGGGCCGCTCGGCGCCGGCAGCGGGCATTCCCCGGTCGCCCACGCCTACCGCCTGGCCGCGCCGGCGCAGGTCAGCCAGGTGTGAGGGTCAGCCAAGTCTCAGGGTCAACCAGCGCCCTGGTTGGCGAGCCAGGAGGCGTAGAGCGCGGCATACGGGCCGTCCTGCTCGACCAATTCCGTATGCGGTCCGCGCTGCACCACCCGGCCGGCATCCATGACCATGACCTCGTCCGCCGCCTGGGCGGTCGAGATCCGGTGGGCGATGGCGATCGAGGTGCGGCCGCGGGCCAATGAATCCAGGGCCCGTTGCAGGCGCACCTCGGTCGCCGGGTCGACGGCCGAGGTGGCCTCGTCGAGCACCAGCAGGTCGGGGTCGGCGAGATAGGCGCGCAGCAACGCGACGAGTTGCCGCTCGCCGGCCGACAGCGACTCCCCACGCTGACCGACCGCGGTGTCCAGCCCCCGCGGCAAGGAGGCCACCCAGCCGTCCAGGCCCAGCTCGGTTACGGCGAGCGCCAGATCCGCATCGCTGGCCGGGCCACCGAAGCGCAGGTTGTCGGCGACGCTGCCGTCGAAGAGGAAGCCCTCTTGCGGCACCATCACCACCCGCGAACGCAGCGAGGAGAACCGGATCTCGCGCAGGTCCACCCCGTCCAGGCGCACCGCACCGGCAGTGGGATCCATTAGCCGGGTGAGCAGCTTGGCGAAGGTCGACTTGCCCGATCCGGTCTCGCCGACGATGGCCAGCCGGGTGCGCGCGGGGACCTGTTCGGTGACCTCGTGCAACACCGGTGGCCCGCCGGGATAGGCGAAGCCCACGTGATCGAAGTCGACGGTGATGGGGCCGCGCGGCAGTTCGACGCCAGCGGCGCCCGGATCGGCGACATCGGCGGGCACATCGAGCACCTCGATGACCCGGCGCCAGCCGGCGGCGGCATTCTGCAGTTCGTTGAGGATCTCGGTGGCCTGCTGCACCGGCTGGGTGAACAGGTTGACCAGGAAGAGATAGGCGAGCAGTTCGCCGAGCGTCATCCGCCCGGTGGCCGCCAGCCAGGTGCCGACGACCAGGACCACGGCCAGCGTCAGACCCGCCACGGACTGCCCAAGGGTGAAGGCGATCGAGGACCGGATGTGCGCCCGGGTCGCCGCCTGACGGTGCCCCTCGATGGCCGCGTCCACGCGCTCCTCGGTGCGCCGCTCCACCCCGAAGCTGCGGATCGTGGCCGCGCCCACCACCGACTCGGAAACCGCGGCAAGCAGGTCACCAACCCGTTCGCGCACCGCCCCGTATGCGGTGCCCAGCCCCTTCTGCAGCCGCCGCACCCCGATCAACAGCGGGATGAAGCAGACCCAGACCACCGCGGCAAGGATCGGGCTGTAGAGCACCATCAGCACCGTGGCCAGGGTGATCTGCCCCAGCGAGACGATGAGCATGATCCCGCCGAACTGGACGAACTGGCTGACCGTGTCCACATCGCTGGTGACCCGAGAGACCAGGGAGCCGCGGCGCTCGGAGTTCTGGCTCAGCATCGACAGGTCGTGAATATGCCGGAAGGCGGTGGTGCGCAGGGTCGCCAGACCGGCCTCGGAGGCCCGGAAGAGGCGGACATTGACCGCATACGCGGCCAGGCCGGTGATCACCACGACAGCCAGCGCGAGCAACAAATAGCGCTGCACCAGAGCGGAATCCGGTCCCCCCGGTGCCAGCAGGGCGTCATCGGTCACCCGTTGGACGACGACCGGGACGACGACCCGCCCTGCCGTGGTGACCAGGGCGAGCAGGAGGGTGACGCCCAGCCCGGCCCGCATCTCCGGGGAGAGCGCGAGGCCCCGGCGCAGGGTGGACAGCGTGCTGGGCCGGGCGGCCACGGCGGTGGCGCCCCCGAGTTCGGCGCTCATGCGTCGCTCCGCACCGGATCGTCGCTGGGCACCGGACCGTCGCTGGGCACCGGATCGTCGGTCGAGGGCCGACTCTCCTCGCCCGCCGCGATCGCGGCCCGTTCCGCTGCTTCCCGGGCGTATGCCGTGACCAGCCGCGCGTAGCCCGCGCACCGACCCATCAGTTCGTCATGGGTGCCGTGGTCGAGCAGGCGCCCATCCTCTAGGTAAGCGACCTCGTCGGCGAGCGCGATCGTGGACAGGCGGTAGGCGACCACGACCAGGGTCATCCCGCCGCTGCCGGCACCGAGTTCGCCGAGAATCGCCTGCTCCACGGTCGGGTCCACCGCCGAGGTGGCGTCATCGAGCACCAGCAGCCGGGGCCGGCGTA
>CAKZIH010000042.1 GCA_936931335.1 uncultured Nostocoides sp.
CGCGCTCCTCGGTGCGGCGGGTGACTTCGCCGACCGCCTGCCGGGCAGCGACGCTGCCGGCTTCGTCGCGCATGTGTCGGCTCTCGAACTGGCGGCCGACCGAATTGCTGCCGCCGGCACCGACGAGGAGCGGGTCCAGGTGCTCACCCCGCACGCCGCGGCCGGACGCGAGTATGACGTGGTCGTCGTCGCCGGCGTCCAGGAAGGTAGTTGGCCCGATCTGCGCCTGCGTGGCTCTTTGCTGGGCTCCGAAGACCTGGTCGACCATTGCCTGGGCCGGCAGCGCTCCATCCGATCAGCGCAGGCCGCGATCCGTCACGACGAGGCCCGGCTCTTCCACGTGGCGATCTCCCGGGCTCGCGCGCGACTGCATGTCAGCGCGGTGCGGGATGACAGCGAACAGCCCTCGCCCTTCCTCGACGTCATCGACCCCGGTCCCGATACCGGGGGCGAGCGGCCGTTCACCGAGGTCGGCGATGCGCTGGACCTGGCCGGTGCGGTCGGCCGGCTGCGCCGCACCGTGCTGAGCGAGCCCAGCGGCGAGGCCGCGGCGCAACTCGCCGCCCTGGCCGAGGTGGGGGTTCGGGGTGCCCACCCCGGCAGTTGGTGGGGGGTGCGGGAGGCAACGGATGCACGTCCCCGGGTTGCTCCGCAGGAGCCGGTGCGGATCTCCCCGTCCGCGCTGGTCAGTTTCGGCCAATGTCAGGTACGTCATCTGCTCACCCGGCTCGGCGGGGAGGGCCCGGCCATTGGCTCGGCGGCACTGGGCACCCTCGTGCACGAGGTCATCGCGACCTGCGGGGACGCCGGAGTCGAGGTCCTGTCGGCGCGCCTGGATGGGGCCTGGGCGCGCCTGGGGGCGCAGGGGGGCTGGCTGGAGCGCAAGCAACGCGCGGACGCCGAGGCCATGCTCCAACGCGCTGCCGGCTACTTCGCGTATGCCGCGAGCCAGGGCTGGCGGCGGGTCGCCGCAGAGGAGTCGATGCGGGTCGTCGTCGGTCGGGCGCAGATCTCCGGGATCGTCGACCGGCTGGAGAGCGACGCGCAGGGCCGTCTGCGGATCATCGATTACAAGACCGGCTCGAGCAAGCCGCGCCGCACCGAGGTGGCTCGCCACCCGCAGTTGGGGGTCTACCAGGTTGCCGTCGAGCGTGGGGCCTTCGCCGACCTGGCGGGTGCCGGCGCGACGTCGGCCGGGGCGGCATTGGTCCAGCTCGGCAAGGCCGGGACCAAGACCGCGGCCACCAGCGTGCAATTGCAGGACCCGTTGGCCGCCGATGACGACCCCCAATGGGCGCACCGGCTGGTCACCGAGGCGGCCGAGGCCCTAGCTGGGGCGCAGTTCCAGGCCACCGTCGGCGATTGGTGTCGGACGTGCCCGGTGCGCACCTCCTGCCCGGCGGTGCCCGAAGGCGGGATGCTGGCATGAGCAGTACCCGGTTCGCCACGACCGGTGGCGCTGCGGCATCCGATGGCGGCGCCGCGGCCGGAGGGGAGCCTGCCGACCAGCCGTCCTTGTCGGCGGCAGCGATCGCCGCGGCGCTCGGTCAACCGCCGCCCACGGCCCAGCAGGCCGCCATCATCGAGCATCCGCCGTCCCCGGTGCTCGTGGTGGCCGGAGCCGGTTCGGGCAAGACCGAGACCATGGCCGCCCGGGTGGTGTGGCTGGTGGCGAACCGCATCGTGGAACCGGATGCGGTCCTCGGTCTCACCTTTACTCGCAAGGCTGCCGCCGAGCACGCCCACCGGGTCGGCACGCGACTGCGTACCCTGCGGGAGGCGGGGCTTTGGGCGCCCGCGGACGGCGAGGCCGGACTGCTTGCCCCTCCGTCGATCTCGACCTACCACGCGTATGCCGGGCGATTGGTCCGGGAACACGCCCTGCGGATCGGACGGGAGCCCGAGGCCCGGCTGCTCACCGAGGCCTCTGCCTGGCAGATCGCGCACGAGGTGGTGGCCGCATACGACGGGCCGCTGGAAGAAATCGGGCGGGCGGAGTCGACGATCACCGCGGCCGTGGTCCACCTCGCCGGTGAATTGGCCGAACATTTGGTCACACCGGAGCAACTGGCCGAATGGTTGGATCGCATCGAGGCGCGCTTCGTCGCCATCGAGACCGCCGGCCGGGCCCTGACCGGCGACAGCGCGGCGATGCGGGCCGATCTCGCTGCGCGCCGGGCGCTGATCCCGGTGCTCGCCGCGTATGCCGCGGCCAAGCGCGCCCGCGGTGCCCTGGACTTCGCCGACCAAATGGCCCTGGCCGCGCAGATCGCCACCGGCCATCCGGCGGTGGGGGCGATCGAACGGGCCCGGTACCGGGCGGTCCTGCTCGATGAGTTCCAGGACACCTCCCATGCCCAACTGGAGCTGCTGCGGGCGCTCTTCGCTCCGCCCGGCACGGCGATGGCCGTCACCGCCGTGGGGGACCCGCATCAGTCCATCTACGCCTGGCGCGGTGCCAGCGCGGCCACCCTGGCGGCCTTCCCCCAGGCATTCGGGGCGGGCCAGGCGCCAGTGCTCCCTCTGTCGGTGACCTGGCGCAATGATCACCGCGTGCTCGCGGCGGCCAATGCCGTGGCCGCGCCCCTGCGGGCGGGGGCGCACGTCCCCGTCGAGCCGCTCGTGGCGGCTCCGAAGGCCGGACCTGGGCGGGTGGAGGCACTGCGCGCCCATACGGTGGAGGAGGAGGCCGACGCGGTCGCCGCCTGGATCGTCGCCCAGCGCGCCGCCGGCGCCACCTCCAGCGCGGTGCTCTGCCGCAAGCGATCCCAGTTCGCACCGATCCTCGCCGCGCTGGAGGCGGCCGGGGCGCCCTACGAGGTGGTCGGGATCGGCGGCCTGCTGTTGACCCCCGAGGTGCAGGATGTGGTGGCCCTGCTCTCCATCGCGCACGATGCGGCCCGCGGTGACCGGCTGATGCGGCTGCTCACCGGGCCCCTGGTGCGCATCGGGGCGGCGGACCTGGATGCCTTCCATGCCTGGGCCCGGCGTGCGCAGCAGCCCGCCGATCATCGGGGACCCCAGTCGCACGGCACCGACTTGAGCGATGCCGCCGCCGACCGGGTCAGCCTCGTGGAGGCCCTGCGGGTGCTGGCCGACAGTTCGCCGGCCGAACGGGCGGAGACCGGCATCGGCCCGGTCGCCCTAGGCCGGCTGATCGACCTGGCCCGCCGCATCGCCCAGGTCCGCGCCGCCACCGGCACGGGAATCGCCGAACTCGTCGGCGAGGCCGAACGCGCGCTCGGCCTGGACATCGAGGTCCTCGCCCGCCCGGCCTTCTCGACGGCGGCCGCTCGCGCTCACCTGGACGCCTTCACGGATGTCGCGGCGCAATTCGCCGCCGGTAGCGACCGCCCCACCATCGGCGGTTTCCTGGCCTGGCTGGATGCCGCATTGGAGGAGGAACGCGGGCTGGACCTGGGCACCATGGACAGCGCGCCCGGAGCCGTCCAGGTGCTCACCGTGCACGCCGCCAAGGGGCTGGAGTGGGACGCGGTCGCCGTGCCTGGTCTGGTCGAGTCCGGCTTCCCGGTCCATTCGGCCAGCACCACGACATACGACGAGCAGGGCGGCAACTGGCGCATCGGCTCGCCCGCTGACAGCGCGTGGACACGCGGCGTCGACTCGCTGCCCTACGACCTGCGCGGGGACTCGGCGGCGCTGCCGGCCCTGGACTGGCGCAGCGCGGGGGATGCGCCCGAGTTCGACCAGCGGCGGGTGCAGTTCCGGGCGGACGCCGGGGCCGCGGCCATCGCCGAGGAACGCCGCCTGGCCTATGTCGCCTTCACCCGAGCTCGTCACCACCTCTTGCTCACTGCACACGTATGGGGCACCCAGACCTCCCCGCGCCTGCCCAGCCGATTCCTCACCGAGTTGCGCGCCGACCACCCCGACCTGATCGAGGTGGGCCACTGGGCCGACGATCCCGAACCCGGCACCGAGAACCCGCGACTGGCCGCGCCGGTCAGCGCCACCTGGCCGCGCCACGAACCGCCGCCGCAGCACATCCTCGCTGCCGCCGGTGCGGTGCTGGCGAGCCCGCCCGCGGATCGGCTGCCCCCCGAACTCAGCGTCCTGCTTGCCGAACGGGCCGCGCCCCGAGCCGGCGCCTTCGATCCCGCCGACCCGCAAGCGGCACCTCGCGCCCTGGCGGCGTTGGGCGGCCATGTGACCACCTCGCAGCTGGTGTCCTATGTGGCCGACCCCACGGCCTTCCCCGCGGCGGTGCGCCGCCCCATGCCCCAGCCGCCATCCCCGGGCACCCGCCGGGGCACCGCCTTCCACTCCTGGGTGGAGCGCCACTACCGACGCAGCGCACTTCTGGAGCCGGACGAGCTACCCGGCAGCGCCGACCTGGACGAGCCCCCCGGCGCGGACCTGGATGTGCTGATCGAGCGATTCCGGGAATCGCCCTGGGCCGCCCGGGAGCCGCTGGAGGTGGAGGTGGCGGTCGAGATGGTGCTGGCGGGGGTGGCGATCCGGGGCCGGATCGATGCGGTCTTTCCCGACGGCGACGACGGCGTGATCATCGTGGACTGGAAGACCGGTGCGCCACCGGCCGGCGGGGTCGGTGCCGCGCGCGCCACTCAGCTCGCGGTATACCGGATCGCCTATGCCCGGTTGCGGGGTCTCGACCCGGCGCGGGTGCGGGCGGCCTTCTACTACGCCGGCACCGGCGCCACGATCTATCCGGAGGTGGCGTCCCAGGCCGAGCTCGACGCCCTGGCCGCGGAGCTGTCCGGCTCACCGGGCTGACCGCCCAGCCGGACCGGTTCGGTGATAGCCGGGCCGGGCTCGGCGCCGCTGGTCTGCTGCTGGGGCGAGGAGTCGGCGGAACTGCGGGCCGAGCCCGTGGTCGGGCCGGTGGTCGAACCCGCGGCGCGACCCGAAGGGATCAGCGGGATCTCGCTGACCTCATCGGCCAGTTCGTGCAGGCGGTCGGTGGCCAGCGCCACGACCTGCGGATAACCCGCCGCGATCGCGTCGATTAGGTCGGTGACATAACCGAGTTCGGCGAAGAGCTGTGCCCGGGTGAGCAGGTGCCGGTCGGGGCGGGTGGTGCGGGCACGGGCATACGCCTTGGCAACGGCGATCACGGCGGCCGGCGCGGCCTCGCGGATCAGGCCGGCGAAATCGTCGGCGGGGTCGGCCACCTTGGCGCGGCGCCAGCCGACGACCCCATGGATGGTCGCAGCCCCCTCGGCATCCTCGGTCAGCAGCACATGCCGTCCCTCCAGCCCGCCGTGGACCGGGACGGGCACCCATTGCCAGAGCGCGACATTTTCCAGCGCCTCTTCCCAGCGAGTGAGTAGTGCAGCCGGCACCCGGCCGGTAGCGGCGGCCCGGTCGAGCTCGGTCAGTCGCCGCTGCCGGTATTCATCGGGGGTATAGGACTCCAGACCGGCGTCCTCAAGGAGGTCGGGATCGAGATTGTGAATCCGGGCGAGCAGTTCGCCCAGACGCGGGGCGAGCGGGTGCTCCGGTTCCAGGCCAGCGAGCTGCAGCTCCCGGCCGGCGATGACCCGCTGCACATGCACCCGGCCACCGTCGGGCAGGCTCACGGTGCCCTGGGAGACCGGAACCGTCACCCCGATCCGGCGGGCCAGCACCGCTGCAGCCGCGGCACCGGCGTCCAGGGCGACCGCGGAGGTCGGCGAACTGCCGGCCCGGGCCAGCCAGGAACGCCCCGCGTCGTCTTGCACGATCGCGGAGTCGATTCCGGCGCCCGGATCGTCGAGAAGGGCGCCGGTGGCTACCGGTTTCAGTCCGGGAATGGCCGCGCTGGCGAGTGCGGCCAGTTGGTTGGGGGTGCGGGTCACGGCTCCACCGTATGTCGCCCGCCCGGCTCGTTGCGGCACCGACGCGGCGCTATACCCACCGGCCCCGGCAGGTATGAGGGTCGGCGTTGCGGGCCTACCCGGGGGGAACAGTGCGAGGCAGCACGCCGGGAGGGGATGTGAGCCACGTCATATCCAAACGCCGCAACCGAAGGCTCGGCTGCGGCGTCAAGAGAGATGGGCCGGGCCGGGGGGCCCGGGCAGCGGCGGGTCGTGTCGGGGGACGCGGCCCGCCGCACCTTTTCGTTCGGCCTTTGCCGGCCCCGGTCCCAGCCGGAGCGGACCCGGCGAGCAGGGACGGGCCGGTGATCAGACGCGGGCTTGGCGCGGCAGCAGGACCTCTTCATAGAGGAGCAGCAGGCCCGCGGCCACCGGGATCGCCAGCAGCGCACCGAGGACGCCAAGCAGGGTGCCGCCCGCGAGCGCCGCGACCACGGTCACCGCCCCAGGCACCGAGACCGTGCGCGCCATGATCTTGGGCGCGATCACATAGTTCTCGATCTGCTGGTAGACCACGTAGTAGATGGCCACGATCACTGCGGATGTGGGGTCGTGGAAGAGCGCCACCAGCCCCACCAGGATGGCGCCGATGGTGGCACCGACCATCGGGATGAGGCCCAGGAAGCCGACGGCCACCGCGAGCACCGCGGCATACGGGACCGAGAGCAGGCGCATCATCAGGTACGAGCAGACGGCGTTGATCGTCGCCACCGTCACCTGACCGATGGCGTAGGCCCCGGTGCGGCGCATGATCTCCTCCGCCAGCGGTTCCACCCGGGCCCGGCGGCTGGCGGGCACCATCATGTAAACCGCCTGCTTCATCCCCGGCAAGGCCGCGAGGAAGTAGAGCGTGAGGATGAGCACGGTGAAGGCCTTGAAGAAGCTGCTGACCAGCGCCATACCGGCGCCAAGGACCCCGCCGAAGACTTGGGAGATGAACCCGGAGTCGGTCAGCCGCGAGTTGACCTCGGTCCGCAGCCTCTCGACGACGTTGTAGTTGTCATCAAGGCGCTGGACGACCTCGGAGTTCAGCGTCTCGTTGACATAGCCGGGCGCGTTCTGGATGAGCTGCGCGCCTTCGCTGACCACCGGGGGCACGACCAGTAGACCGAGCAGGATGAAGACGACGACCACTCCAAGGAAGACGACGCCCACCGCGAGGCCGCGCTTCATGCCCTTGGTGGTGAGCCAACGCACGATCGGTTCCAGCGCGAGCGCCAGGAAGAGCGCGACCACGACAATCGTGATGGTGGTGGTGAGGCGGGCGAGCGAACTCCACAGGCCGAAGGCGAGGATCGCGCCGGTCGCCCCGACGAAGCCGAGGTAGACGGGGGAGAACCGGTTGAGGGGTCGTCCCGCCCGCCCGTATGGCTTGATGCTCGCGGACGTCAGGGCGGTGGCCCCGCCGACGCCGGCGGATTGGTTGCTCTGGACTTCCGCCTCGGCCTCGGCCTGTACCGCAGCCGCGGCGGCCGCGAGGACTTCGATCCCCGGGCTCGCGGCGGCCGGGGTCTGATCCGTGTTCGGCACCTTGGCGGCATTCGCGGCGGCTTCCCGCTCCCAACTGGGCTGCAGGCTGGCGCGATAATTCTCCCGCTGACGCCGCTGGAATTCCTGATAGCGCTCAAGTCGATTGCCGGCCATGGGATCACCCCCCTTTTCGCCCGAAACTCTAGGTCACCGGCCCAGCCAGCGACGCGCTAGCCAGCGCCTCATACGTTGTGTCCCACCGCCGTCCGCGTGGGCGGCGCTCGCCGCCGGCCGCACGTGTGAGACTTCGCCCAAGGCGTATGAATGGCGCGCTGGCCTATCGACGCTGTCCAATTGACGCGTGGGTCGGCTGGGGAAGGAGCGGGGTGCGAGGCGACGCTCGGGTGGCGATCACCCTGCTGCTGGCCTTGCTGACCGCCCTGCTGGCCGGGCTGACCGGTACCGCGCACGGGGCACCGGCCGGCGGGCATGCCACCGTGCCTTGGCAACCGGCGCAGGCCGTGGGGCAGCCCGCCCGGGCTGCGAGCGCGGTGACCGCGCGGCTGACGGCGCCGGCGCCGGAAGTCGTGCTGCTCGGGGTGCCAGGGCTGTCCTGGTCCGATCTGTCGCCGCAGGTCACCCCGGCGATCTGGGACCTGGCAGACCGGGGTGCGGTGGCTGCGCTCAGCGTCCGTTCGGTGCGGACTCGGGCCTGCGCCATCGACGGCTGGCTCACCCTCTCCGCCGGGCAGCGCGCCGCGGACCGGGACACCGGCGGCTGCCGGGATCTGCCGCCGGTCGTCCCCGGTGAGCCCACCCCCCGCTGGCCGGAATATCTCGCCGCCGCCGCCCAGGACCCGTATGACGCCCACCCCGGCCGACTCGCGCAGGCCGCCGCCGATGCCGGCACCTGCATCGTGGCCAGCGGGCCCGGCGCGGAACTCGCCGCGACCCTGCCCAGCGGCGAGCGCCCGATCAACTCCGCGTGCCGGCTGGCGGTCATCGGTGCACCCGCCCTGCCGCCGTCGGGACCGCAGCGCGCGGCCGCCGTGCGTGCCGTCGATGCGCTGGTGGGGCAGACCGTTGATGAGGTGGGGGAGGCGGACCTGATCGTCGCCGGGATCGGTGACGGCGACTCGCCGATGGCCCCGCGGGTGCTGGTGGCGAGCGGAACGACATACGGGCGAGGCCTGCTGACCTCGGCGGGGACCCGGCAGCCTGGTCTGGTCGAGCTGACGGATGTGACCGCGAGTTTGTTGCAGCGTTTCGGCGCCGAGGGGGCAGCGGGCCGGCCGCTGACCGTCCGTGCCAGCACGCAATCGGTGGCCGACCGGGCCGACGACCTGCGCGGTATGCAGCGGCGGGCGAGCACCATCCGGGCGCTGTCGCCATGGTTGACCGGCGCGGTGGTGTGCGGCTTCCTGATCTGGCTGGCGGCGTGGTGGCGCGCGCCCGCTCGCCCATCAGTGCGCGTGCTGGGTCTCGCGGTC
>CAKZIH010000043.1 GCA_936931335.1 uncultured Nostocoides sp.
CAGCACCGGTCGGCGCTGCGGGCGGCGATGCTGGCGACCGCGGCGGCAGGTGCGTCCATGGCCGCGGTATGGAGTTTTTCGCTCGCCCCGGCGGCCCGCCCGGCCAGCGCGGTGCCGGCCGGTAACCGCCCGGCACCGGTCCCGGCGAACGCCAGTCCCGCGCAACGACCCGCGATCACCACCCTCGTCGTCCACACGAGTTCCACCCCGGCACCACGCCAGGCACAATCGACACCATGAGTCTTTCCGAACCGCCCGCCACCGGTGACGGTTCGTCCCCTCAATCGACCCCCCAGCAGTCCTGGGATAGCTGGAACTGGCAGCCCCCGAGCGCGCCGCAGACGCATGCCACCCCGGCCGCCGCGGCCACGCCGACGCCGGATGCCGCGCGGGGCGATGACTCGGCGACGACCGATACCGCGATCCTGCCTACTGCGCCTGCGGCCCCGGAGATCGCGCCACGGCCGGGGATCAGGTGGCTGGGCGGTTCGACCGCGGCCGTCGACGGATCGGCCGCCGGAGAGTCCTCGGCCGCGGCAGCCACCACAGCCGCCGCCAGCACGGATATCGGCGGTCAGGTCCCCACCGAGGCGACCCAGCCCCTGGGCCATTGGGCCGCCTCGCCACCCTGGCCGACGAGCGGGGCCACTGCCCATACCGGCCCCATCGCCGCGCCCGGTCGCGGTTCGGGACCCGGCTGGCCGGCGGTCATCGGGGTCAGCGCGGCCACCGGCCTGATCGCGGCGCTCGCCGGTGCGGGCCTGGGCGCGAGCTTGGCCGGGAGCGATCTACTGCCGGGCGCCTCGACGGCATCGGTGAACCGACCCGCCGGCAGCATTGCCAAGCTCGCCGCTGGCGCCATTCCCAGCGTGGTGACGATCCGGGCGACGAATGGCACCAGCGGGGCGACCGGGAGCGGGTTCATTTACGACACCAAAGGCCATGTGATCACCAACAACCACGTCGTCGAAGGCGTGGGCGAGCGGATCACCGTGGTCCTCGACGACGGCAAGCGCCGCGAGGCGAAAATCGTGGGGACCGACCCGGACTACGACATCGCCGTGCTCGAAGTGGACGCCGCCGGTCTCAAGCCGTTGCCGATCGGCGACTCCACCGGCGTGGTGGTGGGGGATGGGGTAATCGCCCTGGGCGCGCCGCTGGGCCTGCAGAACACGGTGACCTCCGGCATCGTCTCGGCGGTGAACCGGCCGGTCGTCGCCGGCGACACCACCTCCCGGTCCTATATCAACGCGATCCAGACCGATGCCGCGATCAACCCCGGCAATAGCGGTGGCCCGCTGCTCGATATGGCCGGCCGGGTGGTCGGGGTCAACTCCGCCATCGCCACCGCGGCCGGCGGTGGACAGGGGGCGGCCGGCAGCATCGGCCTGGGCTTCGCCATCCCCAGCGCCCAGGTGCGCAAGACCGCCGATCAACTCATCGCCACCGGGACCTCCCAACATCCCGTCATCGGGGTGCTCCTGGACGAGGAATTCACCGGCCCGGGCGCCCGGGTGCGGACGTCGTCCAGCGATAGCGACCCGGTGACCGATGGCGGTCCCGCGGACAAGGCGGGTGTCAAACCGGGCGATGTGATCGTCGGCTTCGACGGGCATACGGTCACCGACAACGACGATCTCATCGTCGCGATTCGGGCCAAGAACGTCGGTGATTCAGTGCCGGTGACACTGGAGCGAAACGGCCGGCGCATCGATGTGAGAATGACCCTGCAAGCGGCCAAATAGCGGCCCGGACCGAAGGACGATCGACACCATGCCCATGGGTTGGGATGAACTCGCGATCATCATCGTGCTGGCCATCATCATCATCGGTCCGCAGCGGATGCCCGAGTATGCGGCCAAGCTCGCCCGCGGCATCCGCCAGATGCGGGTCATGGCCGATGGTGCGCGCTCGCAGCTGCGTGATCAGATGGGTCCGGAGTTCGAGGACATCAACTGGCGCCAGTACGACCCGCGTCAGTACGACCCCCGCAAGATCGTACGCGACGCCCTGCGCGAGCCGTTGGAGGCCGCGTGGAACCCGGTCGCCGGCGAGATCGACTCGGTCCGGCATTCCGCGGCTGAGCTGCGCAATCCCACCGAGCGCACAAGTACCGGCGCCACCGCGATGAGCGCCGCGGATCTGGCCGGCGAGCAGGTCGCTGCCGCGCCGACACCGCGCCCGACCCCGTATGACGTGGACGCCACCTGAGCCGTCCGCCGCGGTTTCGCCTCAGCGCAGTCCCGCGCTATTGATGAGCATCGTCGTCATGAGCGCTGCGATTGATGAGTAATACCGTCGCCAGGACAACGGTATTACTCATCAATAACGGCCGAGGGAGGTCGGCCCGCGGTCAGCGACCGACGGGGGAGAGCCCCAGCGAACGCCCGGCCAGACCGCGGCTGCGGGTGGCCAGGCCCCGGGCGATCCCGCGCAGGGCGGTGGCGGCCGGGGAGGGCGGGTCGGCGAGGACGACCGGCATACCGACATCGGAGCCGGCGCGCAGGGCGGTATCCAGCGGGATCTGACCCAGCAGCGGGACCTGCGCCCCGACCAGGCGGGTGAGCGAGTCCGCGACCTGCTGACCGCCGCCGGAGCCGAAGATCTCCTGGCGCGAGCCGTCCGGCAGTTCCAGCCAGGACATATTCTCGACGACGCCGACGATGCGCTGATTCGTCTGTGCCGCAATCGAACCCGCACGCTCGGCCACCTCGGCGGCCGCGGTCTGCGGGGTGGTGATCACCAGGATCTCGGCGTTGGGGACAAGTTGCGCGGTGGAGATGGCGATGTCACCGGTGCCCGGGGGCAGGTCGAGCAGCAGGACGTCGAGATCGCCCCAGAAGACGTCCGCGAGGAATTGCGTCAGGGCCCGGTGCAGCATCGGTCCGCGCCAGACGACCGGGGCATTGCCCGGGACGAACATCCCGATCGAGATGACCTTTACCTCGTGCGCGATCGGCGGCAGGATCATGTCGTCGACCTGGGTGGGACGGCCGCTGACCCCGAGCATTCGAGGGATCGAGAAGCCATAGATATCGGCATCGACGACGCCGACCTTGAGTCCCGATTCGGCAAGTGCCGCAGCGAGATTGGCGGTGACCGAGGACTTGCCGACGCCGCCCTTGCCGGAGGCGACGGCATACACCCGGGTGAGGCTGCCGGGCTGGGCGAAGGGCACTTCCTTCTCCGGGGCGCCGCCGCGCAGGTTGCGGCGCAGCTCGGCGCGCTGCTCATCGCTCATCACCCCAAGGTCCACCCGGATACCGGTGACACCGGGCACCGACTCCAGCGCCGCGGTGACATTGCGGGTCAGGGTGTCCTTGAGCGGGCAGGCCGCGACGGTGAGCAGGATAGTCACCGAGACCGCGCCGGCGGGGTCGACCTGTAGATCCCCCACCATGCCGAGGTCGGTGATGGGCTTGCGGATCTCGGGATCCTCGACCTGCGCCAGGGCAGCGGTCAGGGCTTCGAGCGTGGGGCTTTGGGGCACCCGTTCATCGTATGTCGGGTTCGACGGCGCTCGATCCGCTCCCGCCGGTAGGAGCGTCCGGTGCTCGAGTCATCCCGGTCACATGCTCCCCAGCCGGTTGCTCTCCGGCCGCCCGCTCCCGGGCCGCATGCTCTGCGCCCGCCTGCTCTGCGGCCGCCTGCTCGCGCTCCGCGATGGCCCGGGCCCGGGCCCGAGCCTTGCGCTTCGCTTTCGCCTTGGCCTTGCGTCGAGCCTCGGCGCGGATCGCTTCATCCCGCTCGGCGAGTTCCTCCAGGACGTCCCGCAGCTCGCCACGGATGAAGTCTCGAGTTGCGGTGTCGCGCATGGCGATTCGTAGCGAGGCGACCTCTCGGGTGAGGAACTCGGTGTCGGCGAGATTGCGCTCGTCGCGGCTGCGGTCCTGCTCTAAACCGACGCGGTCCCGGTCGGCCTGGCGGTTCTGGGCGAGCAGGATCAGGGGAGCGGCATACGAGGCCTGCAGGCTCAGCATCAGGGTGAGGAAGATGAAGGGGTACTCGTCGAACCGCATACCGGCGGGGGCGAAGATGTTCCACCCCACCCAGGCGAGCACGAAGACCGACATCCCGATGAGGAAGCCGGCCGTGCCCATGAATCGGGCGAAGGCCTCGGAGAGTTGACCGAAGGCTTCCCCGTCGAAGGCGCGGGGCAGACGCAGGAAGGAACCCTGCTGCTCGCGTGGCTGGTCCAGCCGGGGCCGGCGCTCAGCCATGCTGGGCACCGGTGGGGAGAATCTCGTGCCGCTCCTCGCGCCAGTGGTCGGGCAGGATGTGGTCCAAGACGTCGTCGACGGTCACCGCGCCGAGCAGATGCCCCGCCTCGTCCACCACCGGCAGGGCCACCATGTTGTATGTCGCCAGTCGCCGCGCGACCTCCCCGAGGGGGGTGTCCGGCTCAAAGGCATCGATGTCCTTGTCCAGGATCCCGCCGATCGGGGCATGCGGCGGTTCGCGCAGCAATCGCTGGATGTGCACCAGCCCGAGGTAGCGCCCGGTCGGGGTCTCGTGCGGCCCGCGGGTGACAAAAACCGTTGTCGCCAGGGCGGTATTGAGTTCCTCGCGGCGCACCACGGCCAGCGCTTCGGCGATCGACGATTCGGGGCCGAGGATGACCGGTTCGGTGGTCATCAGACCACCGGCGGTATTTTCGTCATACGCCAGCAGGCGGCGCAGGTCGGCCGCCTCGTCCGGCTCCATGAGCATGAGCAGCTGTTCCTGCTGCTCCTCGGGCAGCTCGGACAGCAGGTCGGCGGCGTCGTCGGGCTGCATGGCCTCCAGCACGTCGGCGGCGCGCTCGGTCTTCAGCGAGGCGAGGATCTCCACCTGGGTGTCCTCGGGCAGTTCCTCGATGACGTCGGCGAGGCGCTCGTCGTCCAGCGCCGCAGCGACCTCGAGCCGGCGCTTGGGAGCCAGCTCGGTGATCGCCTCGGCCAGGTCGGCGGGCTTGAAGTCCTCATAGGTCTCCAGCAGCCGGGCGGCGGACTGTTGCTCGGTGGAAATATGCAGGCCACTGACGTCCTCGATGGGGACGACGAAGGTGGCCTGCCGCCGGCGACTGAGCCGGGCCAGACCGGCTTGCGGTCGCCCCTCCCGGCAAAAGACCTTCGTGACACTCCAGTCCCGGGTGCGGTCCTGCTCGATGCCGATGTCCTCGACGTAGCCCTCGATCCGGCCCTTGTCGGTGCGCGCGACGATGGGACGCTCGACGAGCTCGGCGAGCACCAGGGTTTCGTTGTGCCGCTGCTCGAACCGCCGCATGTTCACCAGCCCGGTGGTGATCACCTGGCCCCCATCGACCGAGGTCACCCGGGTCATCGGGACGAACACCCTTCGCTTCCCCGCGACCTCGACCACCAGGCCGATCACCCGGGGGCGCCGGCCGGTGGCGAAGGTGATGACGACATCGCGCACGCGCCCCACCCGGTCGCCAAGCGGGTCGAATGCCTCAAGCCCGGCCAGTCGGGCGACGAAGATACGGGTGGGGGCACTCACGATCCCCAAGGCTAGTCAGCGGAGCAAATCGGGGCGCGGGCCGCGTTCGTTTCGGATGCCGCCTGCGTAACCCTGGGTCAGCGCCCTTTGCGGCCCCGACCCCACAGATGGGCCGGCCGCCAGCCGCCCGTGGTGCCCCGGGCCGGCTCGAAGGACTCGGCGCCCGAGGCAGCGTCCTGCTCGCCGGGGCGCTCGAGCGGCATACCGAAGGGGTGCAGGACATAGATCGTGGCGCTCTCCCGCCAGCGGGCGATCTGGTCGTCGGTGGCATTGAGGCGTTCGGCGGCCAGGGCTTGCGCGGCGGCCGGCCACATCGGATTGTCCGGCGGTAGGACCACGACCTTTGCGGGGGAGACCAGCAACCGGCCCCCGGAGTCCTTGCTGCGCAAGACGATCTCGACCTCCTCGGGCAGCTCCGGGATGGTCTGTTCGCCGGGCCCGGTGACCACGAGCACCGCCTCCCGGTCGTAGGCATGCCACACGAGTTGGGAGCCGGTGGGGGTGCGCAGCCAGCAGATATCGCTCTTGGTGAGGGCCTCGGCGAGCAGCGCGCTCACGTTGACCGGGGGCGTCGCCGGGACGGGCGCCGGGGCGTCGGGGACGGGCTCGCTCACCCGGTCACTGTGGCACACCCGATCCCGGTATGCGGTGTGCCCACCCCGCGTTCATGGCCCGTCGCGCCCCGGCGCCACCAGGCGTGCGAACCGGTTTACGGCTTGCGGGCGACGGTCGGCGTCCACGGTGGCTTGGGAAGTCGGGGCGGCATACATTGGCTAGATGAGTGAACCCACGAGCGCCCCGAACCCGACTGCCGGCAGCGGCGCTGGGGGCCAGATCACCAGCTATGACGTAACCGGGATGACCTGCGGGCATTGCGCGGCCGCGGTGACCGAGGAACTGATGGCCGTGCCGGGCGTGGGAGACGTCCGGGTGGACCTGAGCGCCGGGGGCACCTCGCGAGTGCATGTCGGCGCCGATCGCGTGCTGGACACGGAGACCGTGCAGGCGGCACTCTCCGAGGCCGGCGACTACCGGCTCGCCTGACTGCCTAACACACCTGGCCGATTCGGTTGGCCCAATGCGGCGCACAGGTTCGACCCCTCACAACAGCGCGGCGAGCCAATCCAGTTGCGCACCGCAGTGCGCACGCCAGTAATCGCGCGTATGCCCGCCCGCATCGAAGGCCGCCTCGGCGTGCGGCACCCGCTCGGCGAAGGCGCGGTTCGCGGCGATGAAGGGGTCATCGGTGCCGCAGTCCAGGCGAATCGGTATGTCGGACAATGCCTTTGATCGCGCGAACATGTCATGCGCCAAGAAGTCCCCGCGGTCGTCAAAGGCCCCCTCGTCGCTGAGGCCGGCCTCGGTCCATAAGGCGGCACTCTCCGCGACCACCCCGAAGGTGCCGGCACGGCCGAGTTCGCTGGCCAGCAATAGCGCGCCATAGCCGCCCATGGACAACCCGAGGAAGGCCACCCGCGCATCCGCCGCCAGACCCGCCTCCCGCAAGCCCAACGGTCGAATGTCATCCAGGACAACCGCCCCGGGGTCCATCCCCGCGCGACGACGGTGCCAGTAATGGTTGCCGCCGCTCGGCGCGATGATTGCCAGACCGGTGCGGGTGACGTGTTCGCCCATCCCCAGCAGGTCGACCATCTTCGGGCCGGTCAAGCCGAAGCCGTGCAGCGCGATCACCAACCCCCGCGCCGGGACCGCAGGCAACACCAGCCGGTAGTCGACGGGGTGAGCGGGTCAGTGCCGGGAGGTGAGCGAACCGGCCGTGCTGCGACCAGCCGGTGTGCCGGTGCGGGGCCGCCCGGCGGACGTCACCTGTGCGGCGGATTGCCCGGGGGTTTGTGACCAGGCACCGCCTGGGGCTGCTGTCCGGCAACCGGTGAGCACGGCGGCCAGCGCGCCGGCACCCAGCCCGAGCACCGTGCGGCGGTGCGGGCGCGCGGCGCCAGGTCGATCCACTGCGCCAGGTCGACTCACGGCGCCAGTTCGGCCCACTGCGCCAAGTGGGCCCACGTCAGACGTGCGGGAGTCGCTCCCCATACGGCCGCAGGCTAGGCGACCCCTACGCACGCTGCGGGCGGGCCGGACGTCGACCTGGCAGCGGTGGCCACCCGGCATACGGCCTCGGGTCAGGCAGCGGCCGGCAGTTCCACGATGGCTAGGCAGCCGGTCGGGGTATTGGTCAAGGAGACCTGCCCACCATGGGCCTCGGTCACGGCCTTGACGATGGTCAGCCCGATGCCGGCACCCGTGGACCCCTCCCGACACGAGCGGGTCCGAGCCGGGTCGGCCCGCCAACCGGGGTCGAAGACCCGCGCCAAGTCCGCGTCCGGGATGCCGGCGCAGGCGTCCGCCACGCTGAGGCGCACGATCCCGGATGCCGCCTGGACCCCCAGCGCAACCGTCCCGCCGGGCCGGCTGTAGTCCAGCGCGTTGCCGACGAGGTTCTGCACCACCCGCGAGAGCAATCGCGCGTCGCCGACCACCTCGGCTCCGGGGTCCGCGGTCGCGGCGAGGGTGAGCCGGCGCTCGTCGGCCAGCGCCTGCAGCCCCGGGACCAGGTCGGATACCAGGTCGCCGACGACCACGCGTTCGGTGCCGCCTCGCAGCCCGGCGGTATGCAGCCCGGCCAGGTCGAGCAGATCGTCGACCATGCGCGCCGTGCGGACACTCTCGGCGACGATGCGCCGGGCATAGCGCCGCGGGTCCGCAGCGACACCGTCCTCGATCGCCTCGCCCATGGCCCGGATGCCCGCGAGCGGGGTGCGCAGATCGTGCGACATCCAGGTGATCAGCTCCAAACGGCCCTGCTCGACATCGCGCTGGCGGCGCTCGGCCACCAACAACTCGGCCGCCTTGTCTCCGGCCCGTTGCACCTGCACCGCCAACAGCCCGCCGACCGCGACCGCGACCACCGCGCTGATCCCGAGGATCATGGTGGGCACCATCGGGTCGGCCTTGATTGCCATGGTGCGCAACCCGATCCACGAACCGGCGGCGAAGGCCGCCACCACCACGATCGGGGCGAGCAGGGTCGCCATGGTGATCGACCGGCGGGTGGCGGTCAGGGTGAGCAGCCCGCCCATGCCGGCCACCGCGCCCGCGGCAACGAGGGTGGGCAGCAACTCGGCGATCACGACGCCACCGCGGGCGTCGGATCCCAGCGATAGCCGCGACCCCATACGGTGATCAAGCGCTCCGGGTGAGCGGGGTCGACCTCGACCTTCCCGCGCAGCCGGCGCACGTGGACGGTCACCGTCGACGGATCACCGAACTCCCAGCCCCAGACCTGCTGCATGAGCTCCTCGCGGGACCACACCTGCTCGGGATGACCGATCAGATGAGCCAGCAGGTCGAACTCGCGGGTCGTCAACCGCAGCGGTTCACCGCCGCGACTTGCCTTGTGCGACAACAGATCGAGCCGGACATCCCCGTCCTCCAGCAGTTTGCGCCCCGGGATTGGCGCCGGGGCCGGGTCCGCACCGGCCCGGCGCAGCAAGGAACGCACGCGCAACAGCAGTTCTCGCGGGCTGAACGGCTTGGCCACATAATCGTCGGCGCCGACCTCGAGCCCGAGGATCCGATCGTCGGGCGCGCCACGGGCGGTGAGCAATAGCACCGGGACGCCGACCCCCGCGAGGCGAAGTCGGCGCAGCACCTCCAAGCCGTCGAGGCTGGGCAGCATCCAGTCCAGGACGACCACATCGACCATGCCGCAGGTCGCCTGGGCCAACCCGTCGGGTCCGTCGGCGGCCTCGAGCACCGCCATACCCGCGTCGGACAAATAGTCGCGCAGCACCCCGCGCAGGGTCTCGTCGTCGTCGACGACGAGCACAGTGGACATGGCCGCAACGGTAGCCCTGCCACAGCCCGGACCTGTATGACGTCGCCAGTCCGTAAGACTTCCGACAGATCTGCGCTCTGGTTCCCCCGCCCGCCGACGGCTTGGCTGGCAGCACCGATTCGCCACCAGTCCAAGGAGTTCAGATGTCCCGCCTTCGTCGAATCACCACCGGTGCGCTCGCCCTCGCGGCCGGTATGTGGGTAGCGACCGCGACCGCCACCGCAGCCACCCCCACCGCACCGTCCACCGCGTCGTCCACCACCGCGCGGGCCGACCTGGGGATGGTTTTCGCGCTGACCAATGATCCGGCGGGCAATGCGGTCGTCGCCTACAGCCGTACCTCCGGCGGCATGCTCCACCAGCAGCGCAGCTACGCCACCGGCGGACGGGGCGACACCCTGATGGGTGCCGTCGTGGACCGGACGGCGTCGGCCGGCGCGCTGGCCGCGGACCGGTCGCACTCACGCCTGTATGCGGTCAACCCCGGCAGCGACACCCTCACCGTTTTCAGCACCGCCCCCGGATGGCTGCGCCGCGCCCAGGTGATCGGCACCCGCGGTGACTTCCCGGTCAGCGTCGCGGTTTCGCCGGACGGGATGCAGGTTGTCGTCCTCAACGCCCGCAACGGCGGCTCGATCCAGAGTTTCCGGATGGCCGATGGCCGGCTCGTCGCCGACCGCGATGGCCGACGGATGCTCCACCTGCCGACCATGGAGGGCACCAACGACGAGGCCACGCACAGCCCCGGGCAGGTGGCCTTCACCCCGGACGGTAAGCATGTGGTGGTGACCACCAAGGCCTCGACGAACAGCCTGCTCGTCTGGTCGGTGATGAACCACAAGTTGTCCCCCTCGGCCCGGACGCACGCAGTGCCCGCAGCGGTGCCTTTTGCTGTGGCCTTCGACCGGATGGGGCGGATGTCGGTAGTCAACGCCGGCACCAATACGGTCAATACCTATGACGTGGCTGCCGACGGGCGGCTGCGCCAGTTGGGCAGCGCAGCCACCCGAGGGATGGCGTCGTGCTGGATCGCGGCATTCGACGACCTGGTGATCAGCTCCAACACCGGCAGCAACACCCTCACCCGGTTCCGCTCCACGATGAACGGCCCGATGCGGATCGGGATGACGACGACGGGGATGGCCCCGGTGGATGCCACCTTCAGCCGATACGGGAAGTACTTCTTCGTCGAGAACGGCGCGACCAACCGGATCGAGACCTACCGCGTGTCGGCGACCGGCACCCTGACCCGGATGGACTCCGATGCGCTGCCCGGGCCGGCCGGCAGCGAGGGCATCATCGCCTGGTGAGTGGAGGTGGCGCGCCGGAGTCACCGGCGCGCCCCCGCCTCATCGGCGCCCAGGTCTTATCGGCGCTCAGATCTCATCGGTGCTCAGCTCTCATCGCCGCGCCCCGGCTTCCGCGACGAGATCGGCGAACAGCAACTCGCCATCGACGGCATACCCCCGCGCGGTGAACCACGCGGCCATCGTGGTCACATCGCGGTGCAGGAAGTCGAACCCCTGCGGGTTGCCGATGATGTCGACGATCTGCGGCCAGTCGATGAGGACCAGACGGTCGCCGTGCAGCAGCACGTTGTAGGGCGACAGGTCCCCGTGCGCCCAGCCGTGACCGGCGAGGACAACCAGGGCGTCGCGCAGCTGGTCGAACAACCCGGGCAGGGTATGCCGCCCCGGCCGCGCCGCCGCCAGCCGCGGGGCGGCGACCCCGTCGTCGCCGATGAACTCCATCAGCATTTCGGTGCCGCTGAACTGCACCGGATAGGGGACCGGCAGGCCGAGCTGCCAGAGCTGGCATAGGGCATGGAACTCGGCACCGGCCCACTGCCCGGCGATGACCTCGCGGCCGAACTCGGTTCGCCGCGCCATCGCGCGCATCTCCCGGCTGCGGCGCACGCGCCGACCTTCGAGGTAGCCGGCGTCGCGGTGAAAGAGGCGGCGCTCGGCGGGCCGGTAGCGCTTGGCGGCCAGCACCGATTCGCGCGCGGGCCGATCGGTGCCATCGGGCACCCAGCGCGAGATGAGATGGACGTCGGCTTCCTTGCCGGTCTTCAGGACGCCGAGGTCGGCCTCGACGGCGCCGAGCTCGGTGATGACCCAGTCGGGCCGTGGGTGGGGTCCGTGGGTGGCGCCGTCCCAGGTGGACCAGCGTTCCCCCTCGGGCGGGGCGTCAGGGGTGGAATCGAAGGCGAGCGTGGGCTCGTCGGTCATACGAGAACTCCGAAGAACGAAGGTGCGGGGTGCGGGGCATCGGGCCCAGAACGGTCATCTCAGGTCCCCTCCTTCGGTGTTTGGCTCACCGGGCGGCGTGCGGCCCGGCTGCGTCAGTGTGTCCGAATGCCGGGTGCCTCCGCAACGGATTTATCCGCCTAGCGCACGTCGGGCGCGGCGAGGGACCCGGACGGGCTCTCGGCCAGCCCCGACGCACCGGCGGCCACCGCGGCCACGACCGGCTCCGCCGCTTCGGTGGCGTCCGCCTGGCGCTCGGGCTCGATCGTCCAGCGCTCGCTGCCGGCGAGTTCGGCACGGGAGAGGGAGGCCCGCCATACCAGCGCCAGGAGGAAAGCCAGCCCCGCGGCGGCGACCGGGACGATGAAGCCGCGGTCGGCGCCGTGGCCCTCCACGACATTCCCGGCCAGCCCCGAGCCGACGCCGACGCCGACCAGGATGCCGGTGACCACGACCGTCATCCCCTCATTCATCTGCGAGGGCGGCACGAGTCGCTGCGCGAGCAACATCGAGGTGATCATCAGCGGCGAGATGGCCAGACCGGCGACCACGGCGATCACGGCGAGCACCGACAGGTCCGGTGCCAGCAAGGTCGGGCTGAGCATCAGGAACATCAGGAAGGTGGCGATCCGCACCCGCCCGGCGAGCGGTCCGGTACTCGGCAACAGTCCGTAGAGCAGGCCGCCGATCAGCGATCCGGCGGCGAAGATCCCGAGCACCACGCCACCCCAGCGCTGCGCACCCTCGGCTTCTGCAAAGGCCAGCACCACGACATCCAGCGAGCCGAAGATGGTGCCGGTCAGCGCCACGGTCACCGCGAGGCCGGCCAGCCCGGGCGCCCGCACCGCCAGGCCACTGTGCCGCTCGCTGGCCGGCTGCACGGGGGGTTCGCTGCGCCGGTGGGTCATCAGCCCGATGGTGCCGAGCGTCCCCAGCGCGGCGGCCACCAACAGCCCGAGCTCGGGGAAGACGGTGGCCAGCAAGGCGGCCAGCACCGGGCCGACCATGAAACAGCCTTCCTCGGCCGCGCTCTCGAACGAGGTCGCGGTATGCAGCGCCGCCCGGTCCTCACCCAGGACGTAGACCCAGCGCGAGCGCAGATAGGTGCTGATCGCGGGGGCGGCGAGCTGGCCCAGGTTGATCAGCAAGAGCGCCCACAGCGGGGCGCCCAGATAGGTGAGCAGGGCGAGCCCGCCCAGGCAGGCCATGGCGAAGAGCCCGGTGGGCAGCACGATCCGCCGCTGGCCGTAGCGGTCCACCAGCCGGGCCACCAGCGGCCCGCCGATCGCCATCGACAGCACCCCGGCAAAGGAGACGATGCCCGCGACGCCATAGGAGTCCCGGCGCCCCGAGATCATCACGATGACGCTGACGCCCACCATCGCCCCGCCGAGGCGGGCGAGCAGCCCGGACACGAAGAACTGGGCGGCACCCGGCATACGGAAAAGGACACGGTAGGGCGACAGGAAACGGGGCACGATGACCCATTGTCCGCCGCCGTATGCCGTGACGTCGAATCCATTACCGGCGTCGGTGCCGGTCGCCCCTCAGCCGGCGAGAATGACGTGCAGGGTGCGGGGGCCGTGCACGCCCTCCACCCGGTCGAGCTCGATGTCGCTGGTGGCGCTGGGTCCGCTGATCCAGGTCAACGGTTGCCCGTGCTCCACGACGGCTGCGCGCAAGCGAGCGACCGCCTCCGGGACATCGGAAACGACCTGCGGTGTGAGCACCACGCAAATATGGATATCGGGCACCAGGGAGAGCGCGCGGCGGCCCTGATCGGGGCCGTGATCCAGCACGATCGTGCCCGTCTCCGCGATGCCTACCGCAGCCGCGGTGACCACCGCGCCGGCGGCGTCGAGCTGGTCGTGGCTGAGGGCCGGGTCATCGCGCAGGATGGTGATGCCCGCCTCGTGCACGGCATGCGCCCAGGACTCGTGCGCACCGCTGGGCACCACCACGGACTCGGCGCCCAGTTCGCGCAGCGCCTCGACGATGCGCTGCGGCACCTCGGTGGCCGGGGTGACGACCACCGTCGCCCGGTAGTCCCGCACGGCTTCGGCGAAGCGCTCCAGCACATCCGGCATCGGGGTGGGCTGGCCATAGGTCCAGTCAATCGGGGTGTCCTGGGGGCCCTGGCCCTCGGGCAGATCACGCAGGGACTGCCGAATCCGGCCGAGGATCTCCTCGCGCGCGTTCACTGCAGGCCCTCGGTGGTCGCAGCGGCGTCCCGGACCTCGACCTCGGTTGCTCGCTGATCCGGTGCGGGCCGCTCGGCCCACCAGTCGCGGAAGGACTGCTTGGGGGGCACGGGGACATCCCGGGCGCCGGTCCAGCGGGCCGCCGGACCGGGCAGCGGACCGAGCTGGTCCTTGCGCCGGCCGAGCAGGCCACCACCGGTGTTGACGGCCTTGAGAGCGGCCGACCAGCGCCGGTGGTCACCGAAGACCCAGGACGCGGCCTTCATCGAGGCTGCCTCGGCGCTGGGCAGGTGGATGCCCGAATGCTTCTTGGACTGCACGACCTCGTGACGCATGTGCACCAGCAGCGACGGGATATCGATTCTCACCGGGCAGACGTCGAAGCAGGCGCCGCACAGGGTGGAGGCATAGGGCAACGATTTGTCGACCTCGGAGGCCAGGCCGCGCAGCTGCGGGGTGAGGATCGCGCCGATCGGCCCCGGATAGACCGAGCCATAGGCGTGGCCGCCGACCCGCTCATACACCGGGCAGATGTTCATGCACGCCGAGCACCGAATGCAGCGCAGCGCCTCTCGGCCGACGGGATCAGCCAGCACCGAGGTACGCCCGTTGTCCAGCAGGATGATGTGCACCTGCTTGGGCCCGTCGCCCTCGGTCGGGCCGGTCCATAGCGAGGTGTATGGGTTCATCCGCTCCCCGGTGCTGCTGCGCGAGATCGGACTGGCGGCCCTGCCGCTGCTGCTCAGTTTCACGCTGCTGACCTTCAGCGCCCTGCCGGCCTTCCGGGCCATTCAGGTCACGTCCGGGTTCTACGTTTACCAGGCGCTGGTGCAGGACGTGCAGACGTACCGCATCACCATGCTCGATCACCACGCCACCCCCGAGCAGATCATGGAGGCGCACCACCGCGTGCTGTCCAGCACCCGCACCCCCGGTCAGTTCACCGCGCTGAGCAAGGTGGAATCCTTCGGCGACGCCTCCCTGAAGCACATCGACCAGTTGGTGACCGAGAACACCGCGAAAAGCATCGAGGCGGCGGCACACGAGGCGGTGCAACTGAACGCACAGACCAGCAACTACGTGAATTCCGTCATTGCCCGCAACGTGGAAGCCCTGAAAGTCATGCGCCTGGCCCTCATGACCACCGCCATCCTGACCGGGCTGCTCAGCGCGGCCCTGATCGCCCGTGCGCTGTGGTTCTGGCGGCTGGAACGCGAACGCCAGCAGAGACGTGACGCCCGGCAACGCGAGGCCCTCAGCCTGGCCAGTCACGAGTTGCGCCGCCCCTTGCAGCAGTTATTGCTGGTCAGTGACCTGCTGCGCCAGGTGGAGGGCCAGGAGGAACGCCAGCGACTCCTGACGCAGATCGAGGAGAGCGCCGCGCAGATCGCCAGCCGCGCCGACCTGAGCCGCCTGAACGACCTTTACCTGGACGTGACCCTGAAACTCTCGCGGCGTGACCTGCGGCCCGTGGTGCGCAGTAGCGTGGCCCCGCACACCAGGGTCAGGCTGTCCCTGCCGGACGCGCCCCTCACCTGGACGTTCGATGTCGACCGGGTGCGGCAGATGCTGGAGAACCTGGTCGAGAACGCCCTGAAGTACACCTACGGCCCGGTGGAAGTCACGCTGGACATGCACGCCGGGCACCCGCGCGTGCTGGTGCGTGATTTCGGCGAGGGGATTTCCGTCGCTTCGCAGGAGAAGATCTTCCTGCCATACGAA
>CAKZIH010000044.1 GCA_936931335.1 uncultured Nostocoides sp.
GATGATGCGGTCCTCGAAGAGCTTGGTGTAGGGATCGGTGCGCTTCATCCCGTAGGACGTGCGCTCCTCGAACTGCGGGAGGATGTAGCGGCTGCTCGGGCCGGGCACGTGGAGGCGAGAAGTCGCCATACCGTCGGAATTCATTGTCGTGTCAGTCCTTTTTCGAGTCCGTATGCCGGTCAGTCCGTCACCGGGTTGTCATCGTTCCCGGCCTGCTCGGCGCGGGTGAAGACGTGGTCGACGAAGCCGTAGGCCTTGGCTTCCTCGGCGGTGAACCAGCGGTCGCGGTCGGAGTCCTTCTCGATCTGCTCCAGGCTCTGGCCGGTGTGCTCGGCGATGAGCTCGGCCATCTGCCGCTTGATGAAGAGCATCTGCTCGGCCTGGATCTTGATGTCCGAGGCGGTACCACCGATGCCACCGGAGGGCTGGTGCATCATGACTCGCGCGTGCGGGGTGGCATAACGCTTGCCCTTGGTGCCGGCGGAGAGCAGGAACTGGCCCATTGAGGCCGCCATCCCCATGGCCACGGTGGCCACATCATTGGGCACCCAGTTCATGGTGTCGAAGATCGCCATACCTGCGGTCACCGAGCCACCGGGGCTGTTGATGTAGAGCCAGATGTCGGACTTGGGGTCCTCGGCGGCGAGCAGGAGCATCTGGGCGCAGATGGCGTTGGCATTGTCGTCGCGGACATCGGAGCCGAGGAAGATGATGCGCTCCCTCAGCAGCCGCTGGTAAATGTGGTCATCGAGACCGAACTGGCCCGCGGGGGTGGCCGAGGCCTGGGGGTGGGTCACGCCTGTCTCCGTCCTGACGATGCGCTCGTGCGGATTGGTCATGGTGACCCTAACGCCGGACCCCCGCCGGACAATCCCGACCCCGCCGGATGTTCACTCACAGCAGATTTGGCGCGGCGGGCGCCGGGGCCCAGGAGCGCAAGATCGGTCGTGCCGGATCGCGGGTCAGTCGGTCCGCAGGGCCGCGGGGCGGGGTTCGCGGACCGCGGGTAGGGCGGCATAGGCGCCCAGGATGAGGACCCCGACGGCCAGCAGAGCGCGCAGCACCCCGTAGGCATCGCCGAGGAAGCCGATGAGCGGCGGCCCGGCGATGAAGGCGAGATAGCCGATCGTGGCAACCACAGATACCCGCGCATTGGCCCGGGCCGGATCGTCGGCCGCGGCCGACATCCCGACGGGGAAGCCGAGGGAGACGCCCATCCCCCACAGCGCCGCACCGACGAAGGCCAGCGGGGCGCTTCCGAAGACCACCAGCAGGGACCCGCCCAGGGCCACCACAAACGAGATCCGCAGCACCCGCACCCGGCCGTAGCGATCGAGCAGGCCGGTGCCCAACAGCCGGCCCAAGGTCATGAACCCCAAGAAAGTAGCGAAGGCGAGCACCCCGGCCCAGGACGGCAGGTCGTGGCCCTCCACGAAGGCCACCGACACCCAGTCGTTGGCGGTGCCTTCGGTGAACGCTGCGACCAGCGTCACCAGCCCGATGAGCAGGGTGCGCGGTTCGGTCCACGCCGAACGATGCGCCTGCGGTATGCCGTTCGCCGCGGCATCCTGCGGCTCACCGGTGGTGTCCAACTCTCGGGGCAGGAAGGGGCGGGTCGCCACCACGGCGGCGGCTGCCAAGAGCAGCGCCACCCCGGCCAGGTGCAGCCAGATGGGCACGGCCAAGGCGGCCGTGCCGGCCCCGAAGAGCGCGGCCAGCACGGTGCCGCCGCTGAAGGCGGCGTGAAAGCGCGGCATGATCGAACGACCCAGGGGGCGTTCTACGGTGGCCCCCTCGAGGTTCATCCCCACATCGCAGACGCCCATGCCGAGCCCGAGCAGGAAGAGTCCGGCGGCCACCACCCAGCGGTTGCTGACCGCGTCCGCGCCGATGCCCACCAGGCTCAGGCCGACCGCCATCACCAGCAGCGCCCCGGTGCAGGCGCGAGCGGCGCCGAAGCGCTCCGCGATCCGGCCGGCCAAGGGCAGCCCGAGCAGCGAGCCGGCCGAGGTGAACAGCAGGACGATGCCGAGTTCACCGGCGCTCAGGCCCAGACCCGCCTTGGCGTCCGGGATCCGGCTCGCCCAGGAGGCGAAGGCCACCCCATTGGCGGTGAACACCGCATACACGGCGTTGCGGGCGGCAAACACCTGGGAATCGGCCACGGCCGGGCTGGTCATCGATGGGTTCCGTCTCGGTGTCGGGGGTCAAGCAGGTCCATGGCTCAAACGGCCGTATGCCGTGTGCCCGCCAGGCGGGCACACGGCATACGTGCAGGTGGTGGGGGTCAGGCGAGGCTCACGCCTGGGCCGAGGGCTCCTCGGTGTCGGTGGCTTCGGCGTCGTCGGTCTCGGGAGCGTCGGCCTCCGGAGCGTCGGCCGGGGTGGCCTCAAGCTCCCCCTCGACCTCGTCGCCGAGGTCGATGTCACCCTCGACGTCGTCCTCGTCAGCGCCGGGGGCGAGCGCGGCGAGGTCGACGACCTCACCGGACGCATCGGTGATCGTGGCCCGCTCGAGAACCCCGGCCAGCGCCTTGCGCCGGGCGACCTCCGCGACCAGGGCCGGGACCTGATTGTTGGCGTCGATGGACTGCGCGAACTCGTTGGGGTCCATGCGGTACTGCTGGGCCTGCATGATCAGGTACTCGACGAACTCCTCCTGGGAGACACCGACCTCTTCCTGCTCGACCAGGGCGTCCAGGATGAACTGGGTCTTCAGCGCCCGCCGGGTGTTCTCGGCGACCTCGGTGCGGTGCTCCTCGTCCTCCAGGCGGCCCTCACCCTCGAGGTGAGTGTGAACTTCCTGCTCCACGACGTTCTCCGGAACCGCGACGTCCATCGTCTGAAGGAGGTGATCGAGGATGCGGTCGCGCGCCTGCACGCCCTGCTCGAAGCGCTTGCTCTGCAGCGCCACTTCGGCGACATTGCCCTTGAGTTCCTCAAGGGTGTCGAACTCGGAGGCAAGCTGGGCGAAGTCGTCGTCCAGCTCGGGCAGCTGACGCTCCTTGACGGACTGCACGGTGACCGTGCACTCGGCGTCCTCACCCTGATGCTCGCCGCCGGCGAGGGCGGCGGTGAAGGTCTTGGATTCGCCCTCGCTCAGGCCGATCAGTGCCTCGTCAAGGCCGGCGAGCATATTGCCCGAGCCCACCTCATAGGAGATGCCGGAGACCTCGTCGATCTGCTCCCCATCGATGGTGGCGGACAGGTCGATGGAGACGAAATCGCCATCCTGGACCGCGCGGTCGGCGCCAACCAGGGTGCCGAAGCGGGTGCGCAGGGTCTCCAACTGAGCGGCGATGTCCTCGTCGGTCACCTCGACGTCATCCACGGTGACCGCGATGGCGTCGAGGTCGGGGAGGGTGACCTCGGGGCGCACATCGACCTCGGCGGTGAAGCCCAAGTGCTGGCTCTCGTCCATCGGCACCTCGGTCACCTCGACCTCGGGCTGACCGATCGGACGCAGCTTGGCCTCTTCGACCGCCTGGCCATAGAGCTGCGGCAGGGCCTCGTTGATGGCCTCCTGCAGCACCGCGCCGCGACCCACCCGCTGGTCGATGATGGGCGCGGGCACCTTGCCCTTGCGGAAACCGGGGACCTGGATCTGGCTGCCGATCGTCCGGTATGCCGCGTCGATGCTCGGCTTGAGCTCCGCATACGGGACCTCGACGGTCAGCTTGACCCGGGTCGGGGTGAGGGTCTCGGCGGCACTCTTCACAGCAGGCACTCCAGCGGCTATCGCAGATGGGATTCGGGGTGATCCGCCGGCGCCGGCATACGGGCACGCCGGGACGGATCGGCAATCGCACCATCCTATCCGGGCCCCGCACCCCACCCAAAACCGCCGCCGCGTCCGCACCGCGCACCCGCCTGGCCGCGAGGGTCAGCCGTCGGGGTAGCCGGATTCGAACCGGCGGCCTTCCGCTCCCAAAGCGGACGCGCTACCAAGCTGCGCCATACCCCGTCCCGGCGGTCGACATCGCACCCGACCACGTGGGTCGCGCGCCATCGATTACGGGTCGCCCCGCCGCGGGCAGTAGGCTACCTCTCGCTCCGGCGGCCATCTGGCCCCGGTCCTGCGGGCGTAGCTCAATGGTAGAGCCTCAGTCTTCCAAACTGATTACGCGAGTTCGATTCTCGTCGCCCGCTCCGCTCTCGTTCCGCGCCCCCGAGCAGCCCCTCGGATAACAGTTGTGGCACGTCCGGCGCGCTTTCTTGCCGCTGTCAGTGGTCCCGCTTAAGTTGTCCGGCCAGCGGGTTCGCGACGTTGCGGCCCGGCGCAGTCGCCGAACAGGAGCACCATGAGCACCCCACGTCGTTCCCTCCTCCTTGCCGTGGCCGCGGCAAGCAGCCTGAGCCTGGCCGCCTGTGGCGGGGGCACCGGAGCCGGTGGCTCCTCCAGCAGCAGCTCGGCCAGCAGCTCCGCGGGTGGGTCGAGCAGCTCCGCCGGGGGCTCTGCCACCGGGGGCGGCACCACCATCAAGCTCGTTGCCGCCGAATACTCCAAGGACAACACCAAGGCCTTCTGGGATGCCTTCGCCACGGCATACAAGGAGAAGACCGGCAACACCCTCGAGGTCCAGGTCGTCAGCTGGGACAACATCGACCAGCAGTCCTCGACGATGATCCAGAACAACCAGCCGCCGGACATTCTCAACCTCAACGCCTACGCCTCGTATGCGGCCGACGGCCTGCTCTACAGCGGCGACGAGGTGCTGAGCGAGACCGCTAGCGGCGACATCCTGGACGCTTTCAAGACCTCCGGCACCTATGACGGCAAGTTCTACGGCTTCCCCGACCTGTCCAGCGCCCGCGCGTTCTTCTACAACAAGGACCTCTTCGAGAAGGCCGGCATCAGCGAGGCCCCCAAGACCTGGGCGGAGCTGGAGGCGGACGCCAAGAAGCTGGTCGCCCTGGGCGATGGGACCATCGGCTACGCCATGCCGCTGGGTCCGGAGGAGTCCCAGGCCGAGTTCTCCATGTGGCTGTTCAACAACGGCGGCGCCTGGAAGAAGGACGGCAAGTGGTCGATCAACTCGGCCGAGAACGCCAAGGCGCTGACCTTCATGAAGTCCCTGGCGGACAACAAGCTCACTCAGAACAACCCGGCCCGCACCAACCGCGCCGACGCCTTTGACCTGTTCAAGTCCGGCAAGGTCGGCATGATCATCGGCTTCAGCCCGCTGGCCGGCGCACTGGATGCGGACGGCAAGGTCAACTACGGGGTTGCCCCCTTCCCCACCGCGGAGGACGGCGGCACCCCGCAGACCTTCGGCGTCACCGACTACCTGATGGCCTTCAAGAAGGAAGGCAACCAGGAGGCGGTCAAGGCGTTCTACGACCTCTACTACTCCAAGGACCAAATCAACAGCTTCATCGAGAAGGAAGGCTTCCTGCCGGTCACCAAGTCCGGCCTGGAGTACTTCGCCAAGGACGAGAAGCTCAAGGTCTACCTGGACACCCTGCCCAACGCTCACCTCACCCCGACCGACGACCCGACCTGGGACAAGGTCAAGCTCGCCGTCCAGCAGAACCTGGGCGCGGCCATGACTGGTGACCCCAAGGAGGTCCTGGACAAGCTGCAGCAGACCGCCGAGCAGGGCGGTTGAGGCTCGCTCGCCTCAATCTGACAGTGACTCTTCCCACCCCAGCCCGTATGCCGTCCGCGCGCCGCCGCGGACGGCATACGGGCGTCGGTCGCATCCATCCGCTGCTGGCGCTGGTCTGGCTGGCGCCCGCGCTCGTACTCATCTTCGGCGTGGTCCTCTATCCGGCCATCAAGCTGTTCCAGGCCAGCCGGGATCGGTTTTCCATCACCGGCCTGCGTAAGGGCAGTGCCGGCTGGCTCAACTACGACAAGGTGCTGCACCACCCAGATCTCGGCCAGGTCCTGCGCAATACCGCCATCTGGGTGATCGCCGTGGTGGCGCTGACCATCCTCATCTCGCTGGCGCTGGCCCAACTGCTGATCAAGGACTTCCCCGGTCGACGGTTCGTCCGCTGGGCCGTGATCGTGCCGTGGGCGGCCTCGCTGATCGTCACCAGCCAGCTCTTCGTGCTGATCTACGACTACAACTACGGCATCGCCAACCTGGTCCTCAAGGCACTCGGTAAGGACGAGGCGATCGATTTCCTCGGCGATGACCGCTGGACCATGGCGTCGATGATTTTTGTCGGGGTCTTCGTCTCCCTGCCGTTCACGATCTTCGTCTTTATCGCCGGCCTGAACGCGATCCCCGATGACGTGAACGAGGCCGCGGTCGTCGATGGCGCCAGCCCCTGGCAGCGCTACCGCCGGATCACCCTGCCGCTGATGCGGCCGGCGCTGATGGTGGCGACCGTGCTCAACGTCATTTACGTCTTCAACAGTTTCCCGATCGTCTACACGCTCAACGACCGCAACCCCGGCTTCCGGCACGACACGACGATCACCTTCATGTACAAGCTCGCGTTCAAAAGCCAGGAGAAGGACGTCGGGATGTCCGCCGCCGCCGGCGTGGTCAACGTGCTGCTCATCCTGCTGGTGGTGCTGCTCTATCTGCGCATCGTCAACTGGCGAGAGGAGACCCGGTGAATCCGGCGCTGGGTTCGCGCCGCCGGTGGCTGCTGTCGCTCATAGGTGCGCTGGTGGCGCTCTTCTTCCTCGCGCCATACCTGATCATGGTGCTCAACTCGTTGCGTACCTCAAGCGATGTGAAGGCCACTCCCCCGTCGCTGCTGCCGCGGGTATGGCAGTGGGACACCTACGCCCAGGTGCTCGGCGACGCCCGCTTCCTGAACTGGCTCAAGACCTCCCTGCTGGTCGCCGGGGCGTCCACGCTCCTGGTCATCGCCATCGCCATTCCGGCCGCCTATATGACTGCGCGACACCGGTTCCCGGGCCGCGGGGCCTTCCTGGTGATGGTGCTGGTCACCCAGATGTTCGCGCCCACGGCGCTGGTCGTCGGTCTCTACCGGGAGTTCTTCGAACTCACGCTGATCAACACCTATGCCGCCCTGATCCTCACGAATGCCGCCTTCAACCTGGCGTTCGCGATCTGGATCCTGCATGGCTTCTTCGCCTCCATCCCCTTGGAGGTGGAGGAGGCGGCCGTGCTCGACGGGGTGAGCCGGTGGCAGTCCCTGGGCCGGATCATGCTGCCGCTGACCCTGCCCGGCCTGGTGACCGCCACGATCTTCACCTTCATCGCCGCGTGGAACGAGTATGTCGTGGCCCTCACCCTGATGATCGACGACGACAAGAAGCCGCTCACGGTCGGTATGCGGTCTTATGTCACCGGCTATGAGCAGCACTGGGATCAGCTCTTTGCGGCCTCGGTGATCTCGGTGGTCCCCGTGGTCATCCTCTTCGCCGTCATCGAGAAGCACCTGGTGGGTGGGCTCACCGCGGGCAGCGTGAAGTGACCGGTGCAGTTGCCGAGGTCTCCCCCGGCGTGGATGAGCTGATCGACCTGCACTGCCATGGCGCCGTGGGGGTCGAGTTCGGCGCGGACACCGACGCCAATCGGCGTGCCGCGGCACATCACCGCGGGCAGGGCTCACGCCTCGTGGCGAGCTTGGTGAGCGCACCGGCCGAGGTGTTGGTTGCCCAGGTCTCCGGCTTGGCGCCGCTGGTCATGGACGGCACCCTGCTCGGCATCCACCTGGAGGGCCCCTTCCTCTCCCCCGCGCGTCGCGGAGCCCACGACCCAAAAGCCCTGCGCGACCCGGACCCCGAGCTGGTGGAGCGCCTGACGCACGCGGCCGAGTCCGCCGGTGCGCCCGGGGCGATTCGCCATTGGACGTTCGCACCCGAGCGAGACGGGGCAGACCGCTTCATCGCCGCGTTGGCGCGCCACCACATTCGGCCGGCGATCGGGCATACCGACGCGGACGCGGCGACGGTGAGCGCCGCGGTGGACGCGATCACCGAGGCAACCGGGGCGCCGGCACTGTTCACCCACCTCTTCAACGGTATGCCGCCCATGCACCACCGTGCCGGTGGGCCGGTGGCCGCGGCGCTGGCGGCCGCGGGTCGCGGCGCGGCGATCGTGGAAGTGATCGCCGATGGCACCCATGTCGCCGCCGAGGTCGTGGCAATGGTCTTCGACACCTTGGGTGCCGAGCGCATCGCGTTGGTCTCGGATGCCATGGCGGCGACCGGCCTGGGCGATGGCGAGTACCGCCTCGGCGGGCTGGAGGTCGATGTCGCCCAGGGGGTGGCCCGATTGCGGTCCACCGGATCCATCGCGGGCAGCACCGCCACCCTTGCCGACTGTGTGCGCTGGTGCGTCGAGGTGGCCGGGATCGACCCGCAGGAAGCCCGCCGTGCGGCGCGGGAGACGCCCCGCGCAGTGCTCAATGGGACCGGTGTGACGGGCGATACCGATGGTAAGATGCCGCCCGGTCGGGGTTCGTGCTGATCCGCAAACCCGGTCCGTCGTTGCTCCACCGTCCGGTGGACCGCAGAGGGGAAGCACCGCATATGACCGATCACGCCAAGCAGGGCCGCGCCCCGCGCGCCGGCCGTCGCTCCGCCCTAGTGCCCGGTGCCGCCATGACTGTCCTGGCCGCGCTGACGCTCGCCCCGGCCGCCGCTGCGGTGGGCACGGAGCCGATTGTCTCGGCCATCGCCCATGCGACCGGCACGGAGACCGGGACCCCCACGGACCCGCCGACGACGACGTTCACCTCGCCGCCGCCCACCACGACGGAGCCCCCGAGCCCCACCTTCACCCCGCCGACCACTACGTCGACGACCTACGAGCCGCCGACC
>CAKZIH010000045.1 GCA_936931335.1 uncultured Nostocoides sp.
CCACGATGGCGTCGTTGGCCTCGCGCCAGTAACGATCGACACCGACAACCAACCTCTGGTGGGCGGCGGCCCCTGGATCGGTGCGAAGTACCCATCGGACATGCTTTCCGAGTCCGCCCACTGGACGTTGGCAGGGGTGACTGCGGCGGTGATTTCTCCGCGTTCGCAAATCGAAATCAAGCGGATGATGCCTCAGTGGGTGCCGGGGATGCGGCGGCGCGCCAAAGATGCCGCCGACATAGCCCGTCTTGAGGCGTTTCTCCAGGACTCGTCGTGATCAGCCCAGCAGTCGGCGGCGGTTGTAGACCGCCGTCGTGGCGTCAAGGCGTGCCGAACTCCTCACCCGTCGCGGCGAGCTGGGCGGCATACGCCCGGAGCAGTTGGTCGGCGGCCTCGACGGCACCCAGCCGGCCCGCGCGCACGGCCGCAGCCAACTCGTCGGCGCCGTCAAGGGCGCGAACCCCGTCGGTGAGCCGGGTCTCCACCATCGTCCACATCCAGTCCTCCTGCTGGCGAGCGCGCCGCTGCGCCAACGACCCGCCGGCCTCCAGATGGGTTCGGTGATCGAGGACGGCTGACCAGACATCGTCGAGTCCGGCACCCGTGCGAGCGGAGCAGGTGAGCACCGGCGGGCGCCGTATGTCGTGTCCCGGCCACATTAGGCGCATGGCCGCGGACAGATCACGGGCTGCGACCCGCGCGCGCGACTCGCCGTCACCGTCGGCCTTGTTGACGGCGATGACGTCGGCGAGTTCGAGGATGCCGCGCTTGATCCCCTGCAACTGATCCCCCGCACCGGCGAGGGTCAGCAAGAGGAAGGTGTCGACCATCTCGGAGACGGCGATCTCGTTCTGCCCCACGCCGACCGTCTCGACGACAATGACGTCATAGCCCGCGGCCTCGAGGATCAGCATGGACTCGCGGGTGGCCCGCGCGACTCCGCCCAGGTGGCGCCCGCTCGGCGAGGGCCGGACGAAGGCATCGTCGCTGACACTCAGCGCGCCCATCCGGGTGCGATCGCCAAGGATGGAACCGCCGGTGCGCCGCGAGGTGGGGTCCACGGCGAGCACCCCGACGCGCTGGCCCCGGGCGATGAGCCGGGTCCCGAGTGCGTCGATGAAGGTCGACTTGCCCGCCCCCGGCACCCCGGTGATCCCCACCCGGACCGCGCCCCCGGTATGCGGTGTCAGCGCCGAGATCAGCTCGCTCGCCCTCGCCCGGTGGTCGGGGCGCGCGGACTCCACGAGGGTGATCGCCCGGGCGATTGCCGCACGCGACCCGGCGAGGACCCCTGCCGCGAGCGCCGCCGGATCGATCTCAGGCATCCAGCCGTGCCCGCAGATCCCGGATGAGGCTCTGCGCTGCGGTGGCGATCACAGTGCCCGGCGGGTAGATCGCGTCGGCTCCGGCCTCGCGCAGCTGCGCGAAATCCTGCGCCGGAATTACTCCGCCGACCACGATCATCAGATCCGCGCGACCCAGCGCGTCGAGTTCCTGCCGCAGCGCCGGGACCAGGGTCAAATGCCCGGCCGCGAGCGTGGAGATGCCGACCACGTGGACATCCGCCTCGACGGCCTGGCGCGCCACCTCGGCGGGAGTCTGGAAGAGCGGACCCACGTCCACATCGAAGCCCAGATCGGCGAATGCCGTGGCGATGACCTTCTGGCCCCGGTCGTGACCGTCCTGGCCCATCTTGGCCACCAGAATTCGCGGCCGGCGGCCCTCGGCCTCGGCGAACTCCGCCACCAGCGCCTGGGCGTCGGCGACCCCCTTGTCGGCTCCGGCGGCTTCGGCATACACGCCACCGATGGTATGGATCTGCGCGGTGTAGCGCCCGAAGACCTCTTCCAGAGCCGTCGATATCTCGCCCACCGTGGCCTTGGCCCGGGCCGCCTCGATCGCGCACGCGAGCAGATTCATCGTCAGGGTGCCGTCCGGATTTGCTGCTGCCGCAGTGAGTTTGGCCAGCGCCTCCCGAGTCTGCCCCTCGTCGCGCTCGGCGCGCAGACGCTCCAGCTTGGCGATCTGCTGAGCGCGGACGGCGGCATTGTCGACCTTGAGGACGTCGAACTCCTCCTCGCCGTCCACCGGATAGCGGTTGACCCCGATCACCGGTTGCTGCCCGGCGTCGATGCGCGCCTGCGTGCGCGCCGCAGCCTCCTCGATGCGCATCTTCGGAATGCCCGCCTCGATCGCCTTGGCCATACCCCCGGCCGCCTCGACCTCCGCGATGTGCTGCCAGGCCCGCTGCGCCAGATCGTGGGTCAGGCGCTCGACATAGGCCGAACCACCCCAGGGGTCGATGGTCCGGCAGGTGCCGGATTCCTGCTGCAACACCAACTGGGTATTGCGCGCGATCCGTGCGCTGAAATCCGTTGGCAGAGCTATTGCTTCGTCCAAGGCGTTGGTATGCAGTGACTGCGTGTGCCCCTGCGTCGCGGCCATCGCCTCGATGCCGGTGCGCACCACATTGTTGAAGACGTCCTGCGCGGTCAGCGACCAGCCGGAGGTCTGGCAATGGGTGCGCAGGGAGAGCGACTTGGGGTTGGCGGCTCCGTGGTCCTTGACCAGCCGCGCCCACAGCAACCGGGCTGCGCGCAGCTTCGCGACCTCCATGAAGAAGTTCATGCCGATCGCCCAGAAGAACGACAGCCGGGGCGCGAAGGCGTCGATGTCCAGCCCGACGGCCATACCGGCACGCAGATACTCCACCCCGTCGGCGAGCGTGTAGGCCAGCTCCAGATCCTGCGTGGCGCCGGCCTCCTGCATGTGATAGCCGGAGATCGAGATCGAGTTGAACCGCGGCATCCGTGCCGAGGTGAAGGCGAAGATGTCGGAGACGATCCGCATACTCGGCTCCGGCGGATAGATATAGGTGTTGCGGACCATGAACTCCTTGAGGATGTCGTTCTGGATGGTCCCGGTCAGCTGTTCCGGCGCGACGCCCTGCTCCTCCGCCGCAACGACATACAGGGCGAGGATCGGGATCACCGCGCCATTCATCGTCATCGACACGCTCATCTGGTCCAGCGGGATGCCGTCGAAGAGGGTGC
>CAKZIH010000046.1 GCA_936931335.1 uncultured Nostocoides sp.
GCCGGCTCGGGCGGCGGGCGCTACCGCGGCGGCCGGCCGATTGGCCGGGGCCACCGCCCGCCGTGCCGGATCACTGGCACGTGGATCGGTGGCACGCGGATCGGTGGCACGTGGATCGATGGCGCGCGGTGCGCTGACCGAGAACGCGTCAGGTGCCTCCTCGCGCCAGCAACGACCGCGCGCCGCAATCTTCGGACGCGCCAGCCGCGGGGTCCTCGTTATCGCCGCCCTGGTGCTCGCCTTCCTCAGCGTGGTGCTGGCCGCGGCCGGGTTGACCGGTTGGCGGTGGGCGGCGTTCTCGGTGCTGCTGGTCGGCGGCGCGTTGTGGTGGTTGCGCCGCGAGGTGGCCGCCCAGGCCGCGACTCGTCGACCGCATTCGGCCAGTGCTGCCCATGCGGCCCGGCCGCCGCGCTCGGCCAGCGCCCAGCGCTCGGGCAATACCCAGCGCTCCGCCCGCGCCGCGCGCCCCGCTGCCCAGGCCACTAACCGCCCGGCTCGACCCGTCGAGGTCGCGCCCGATACGCGGGCCACCGCCGCAGCCCCGGTCCATACTGCGGCGACCCCGGCGGCTCGCCAACGGCCAGCGGCACACGCGGTCTTCGACATCGCTGCCCTGGAGACCCCCGCGGCCCCCGCCGCGGTGCCTGCGGCGAGCGCGGCCACCGAGGGTGGCTGGAGCCCCGTGCCCGTCCCGCCGCCCACCTACACCCTCAAGGCCCGGGCCGTCTACGCCGACCCCGCCCAGGTCATCGAGGAGGAGGACGACGACGTCGCCAGCCCGTATGCGGTGACCGACCTCGCCGAATATGCCAACGAGCGTCGCCTGGCCTCCGGCTGAGCCTTGCTACCGCCTCGGCGCCCAATCCGCCACGACAGCGCCCCGCCACAACAACGCCACGCCCACAACAACAAATGCCCCGTCCTCCGAAGAGGGCGGGGCATTTGTCGTTCGCGGTACAACCAGGCTGCTCACCGGTGACGGTCTGTCGGCGAGCAAACGGCATACGGGCTAGGAGATCTCCTCGGCCCGGCGGGCCTCGGCGACGTCCTGATCCACCTCGGCGTTTTCCGCCGGGGTGAGCAATTCTTCGGGCTCGTGCGGCGGGGGTTCGCTGTCCGCCAGCAGGTGACTGCCCACGGCGTTGACCACCGCGGCCACCGGCACCGCGATGAGCGCACCGACGATGCCCCAGACGATGACCCCGGCGGCGATGGACAGGATGACCGCCAGCGGGTGCACGCGCACCGCGCGACCCAGCAGGAAGGGCTGCAGCACATGGCTTTCCACCTGCTGCACCGCGATGACCACGCCGAGCATGATTAATGCCTGGACCGGACCCAGGGCAACCAGCGCGAGCACCACGGCCACGAAACCGGAGAGCATGGCCCCGATGACCGGGACGAAGGCACCGAGGAAAACCAGCAGCGCAATCCCACTCGCAAAGGGCACCCCCAGGATCGCGGCGCCCAAGCCAATGCCGATGGCGTCCGCGAGTGCGACAAGGATGGTTGCCTTGCAGAAGGCCTGCAGTTGGCCCCACGCGATTTCACCGCTGGAAGCGACCTTCGCCCGGGCGCTGCGCGGGAAGAGGCGGGTGACCCACGCCCAGATCTGCTCGCCCTGCAGCAGGAAAAAGAACAGCGCAAACATCGAGATAAAGAAGCCGGCAACAAAGTGGGTCACGGTCAGCCCGGCGGCCGCGGCCGTCTGGCCGACGCTGCTCCCGGAGCTGCTCAGTGCCTCCCGGGCGCGCTGGAAGTAGTCGTTGAACTGCGAGTCGGTGATGTGGAAGGTGTCGCTGATCCACGCCCGGATCTGGTCGATCCCCTCGCCGACCTGGGCGGTGATATCGGGCAGCTGGTCGGCGAACTGGGTGCCGACGAAGGTCATCAGCCCGCCGATGACCGCCAGGGTGCCGAGCACCGTGACGGCGACCGCCAGCCCGCGCGGCATGACCGCGTTCAGGCGCCGGAAGATCGGGTGCAGCAGCGCCGAGAGCAAGGTCGCGACGATGATGGGGATGACAATCTCGGACAGGTGGCCGATGAGCCAGCCGACCAGCACCAAGCCGGCGGCGATGAGCAGCAGCCGCCACGACCATTCGCTGGCGGCGCGCACGGCATAGGGGACCGACTTGGCGGTGCCGGAATCGGCGGCCGGCACGGGTGCCGATGCGGTGGTCGGTCGGGGATTGGGGTCCGCGTGAGCAGGCGGCGTCACAAGGGTCCTTCGGGTATGCGGGCCCGCCGGCATGCGGGCTGATCTCCACGAGCGTATGTTGTCCCCCGCCATTTCGGCCCACCCTTGAGGCGGTGTTAAAGTTCTCTACGCATCTGGGGCTGTGGCGCAGTTGGTAGCGCGTCTCGTTCGCAATGAGAAGGCCAGGGGT
>CAKZIH010000047.1 GCA_936931335.1 uncultured Nostocoides sp.
CAGCGGCTCCCTATCGGAGCCGCTGGGCGGTTCGGTCAGATCAGTGCGCCATCAGGGCGCAAGAGCAGTCTCAGCAACTGCTCGGGGCGAAGGTCGCCGGGGGCGCGGTCTTCTTGCCGTTGAAGACATTGCCGTACTTGCCCCAATAGGACTTCACGTACTTGCCCACGTGGGCGGTGGTCCACGCGTTGCCGTTGTACGTGCCATTCATCGTGCCGCCGACGCCGAAGGACTTGGCCGCACCGACCGGGTTCTTGGCCGAGTTGCACGACATATTGATTTTGTTGGCGCTGGTGTCATAGGACGGCGTGGTGAGCTTGCCGTCCATCAGCCGCACGCCATAGCCGTAGGTGCGGAAACCGGTGACGCTGTTCTTCTTCCAGACATTGCCCCAGCCGGACATCTGGTCGTTGTAGCCGATGGCCACATTGGCGGCGCGGTTGCCGGAGAAGGTGTTCCAGCTGCTGTCCACGTCGGTGTTGAAGGCGCGGCCGTCGCCTTGCAGGTCGTGGACGTAGTTGTTGGTCACCGTGTTGTAGTTGGAGGAGGTGCCGATGCGGATGCCCTCCTGCATGAAGTGCTTCCAGCTCGACGGGGCGATCCGGGAGACGTCATTGCCGGAGACATTCCAGCCGTTGGAGAAGGTGATCAGCCAGATGCCGGGGCCGGTGCCGCAGGCGATATCGGAGATCTTGTTGTTCGACGCCACACCGTAGGAGCTCATCCGGAAGAAGAGCCCCTTCTTGGTGACGGTGTTGTTGGTGAACTTCAGCCCGTCGTTGGAGTCCAGGTCGGGGTCCTTGGTCACCGTGCGCAGGTAGGGGATGACCTTCTTGGCGGCGGCCGGGTCGTAGCTGCCGGCGCCGGGGACCGCGCGGCGCGGCTTCCAGTCACCCTTGTCCACGAGGTTGGAGTGCCACGCGTATGCCGAGCCCGCGTCGGAGCCGGTCGCGTACACCCCGTTGACGATGTTGAGACCGGAGAAGGTCCAGTAGTCCGAGCCGTCGATGATGAGGATGGTGCGCATCCCATCGGGCTGGTTGCTCGAGCAGGCCGGCATCGGCTGCGTCGAGGTGATGGTGACCGCGCCGTCGCCGGCATTGGTCACGGTGATCGGCGCGCTCGCGGTACCGGACTTGCGGATCTTGAGCTGCTGGTTGTAGACGCCCTTGTGGACCTTGATCGTGGTGCCGGGGGCGGCCTTGTCGATCGCGGCCTGGATGGTCTTCAGCGGCTTGCCGGGCAGACCGCTGTTGGCGTCATTGCCGGTGGTCGCGACCTCGAGGGTGGTGCCGGCCGCGGTAGCGCTGCCGGCGCCGGCGACGGCGAAGCCGCCGACCAGGCCGGGGACGGCCAGGCCGAGGGCCCAGGCCCGCGCGCTGATGGGGGAAGTCTTCATCTGGGTGCTTCTCACTTCTGTGGTGGGTTCCCATGTGCGCCGGTGATGGCGCAGCGAATGCCGCTACGAGGAGGCGCAGGGCCACGCGCAATATGGGCGCGCTTGCCCCGCATACTAATCACTTTTTGGTAACGGGATCAAAAACCCGCAGGTCAGATCGGGTAAAGCCGTCCTATCCAGCGAGGGTGACCGGGCTGCCCAGCGCGGTGGACAGCGCGTCGCGGGCCGCGTCCTGGCCGCCGGGCAATGGCAGCAGCACCGGGGTCAGCGACCGCTCTCCGCTCGGGGCCGCGCTCGGGCGGGCTGCGGAGCGGGCCTGGTCGGAGCTCACCTGCAGGTCCTGGCCGGCCTTGGGCCAGACCACCGCATAGGACGCGGACGGACCCTCGATCAGCGTGCCGGAGCCGGTGGCGAAGTCGATCTCGTGGATCGCCGTGCTGGTCTTGGTGGCCGCGGCCAGGGCGGCATACACCTCGCCGGCGGGCTGCACCGCGCCGTCCGGGGAGACCAGGCCACGGAAGATCTCTTCCTTGGTGGCCCCGCCGGGGGTATAGGCCAGCGGCAGATAGACCACCGGCGAGACCCGCTCGCGCAGCAGAGTGGCGAGCATTTGCGCGGTCTCCGCACCGTGCTGCTCGGGCGTATAGGCCGAACCGGGCCAGGCGGTGCCGATCTCCCAGCCCTGGATGGGCAGCGGCCGGGTCAGGTGCCGGCGGATGTAGTCCAGCAGCGTGGGCAGCAGGGTGGGGTTCTCATAGAAGTGGAGTTGGTAGGCGCTCACTCCCCCGGCGTTCACCGCCTGCCAGTTGGCGGCGACCATTTCACGCACCCGCTTGGCTCGCCCATCGGCGAGCAGGGTACGCAGCGCAGCCACCGACTCCACGCGCGGGAAGCGGGAGGAGGCGCCCTGGAGGCGACGCTCATACCACTGCTGGTAGAGCGCGAGCGCCTCGTCCTCCTTGCCTGCATCGAGCAGTTCCCCGGCCAGGGCAACGCCATAGCCGGTGCTGGAGATCCCGGCGTCCAGGACGATCGCCTGCGGATCGGCCTCGCGGATCGCGCCCGAGGCGAGGGCGACCAGATCGACATACTGCTGGGGCGTGCCGCTCCAGAAGTTGTTGGCGTCGACCTCGTTCTCGATCGCCCAGATCTTCACGCCCTTGGCCTGATAGCGAGCCACCAAGTCTTTGACGAATGCGGTGTAGGCCGCCGGGTCGTCGGGGAAGGTGCTGGGGCGCTTGCGGGTGCCCTCGGCGGGATCGAGTTCGGCGCTGCCCCCGGCGCAGGAGCCGACCCGGATCTTGAGCATCATCCGGTAGCCCATCTGCTGGGCCTGACCCACGAGCCGGTCGACCTGCGCATAACGCCGGGCCTGCGGCAGTTCACGGACGGCGCAGTATTCGACCTCGAAGAAGGTCTCGCCCCAGCCGACCTGCTGCGCGAACTGCAGCGGCGGCTTGAGGTTCCAGTTCCACTTGATGCCGAGGTCGGCGGCGCCGCCCTCCAGCGCGGCCGGCGTGGCCACCGGCTGGCTGCCGCTGCTGGTCGCGGTCGTCGGGCCGGGGGTGATCGTTTCCCCGTCGCAGGCCGTCAATGTCGCCGCGAGCGCCCCCGTCGCGATGATGGCGAGCACTCGGCGCATGATGACCTCAACCCTTCGTTGTCGTCGCGTTCCAGGGATATCCGTAGCGGCGCAGCAGCGGCGCGGTCAGCGCCGACACCACCCCCGCATCCTTGCTGGCCATGGCACTCGCCCATTCGTTGTCGAGCCGGATGGGCGTGGGCCCCTGGCTCATCCGGGCCGGATTGCCGGCCACGGTGTGATTGGGCGGGAGCCGCAGCGCTCCGGACTGCTCAACGAGCGAGTCCACGCCGCCGTGCCCCAGGAAGTCGGCGAGTTTCGTCAACACCTCACGGGGCTGGGTGGCGAACTCCTCATAGCGCACCCGCAGGTAGTTCGGTGAGCCATGCCAGGCGCGTTCCAGCCCGGCATTCCAGGCGGTCCACAGCACCGCGGACTTGACCACCCCGCGCTGCTCCATGACCCCGGGGCGGCCGCGGTCGGGCTGCTCCTTGGTGCGCCGCCAGGAGAATGCCGCCGCGCGCGGGTCGCGCACCAGGTGCACGATCTCGAGCTGCAGGCCGTCGATCCCGGCGAGCAGGGCGGCATACGTCGGCAACTTGCTGGAGTCGACGACCAGATCGGCCCCGGACACCTCACGGATCGCCCGGTAGAGCGGCGCGAGCACGGCGATCAGGTCCGCGGGGGCGCTGCCGGACGCCGGCTTGCCCTTCAGCAGGCGCGGCATGGTCCGCAACTGGGTGTACTCGGTCAGCCGCTTGTGCACGGCGCGCGCGTCGGGCACCTGCTCCCCGTATGCCGTATGCAGCACCTGCTGCCAGAACGGGCAGTCGGCGAAGCGCTGCCCGCAGCCGCACAGCCGGTTCTCGATGATGCCGCGCTCCCACAGGTAGCGCACCTCACCGACACTGACGGCGCCGTCCAGCGCGCCGATCGCATTGGCGACCACCGTGCTGCCGCTGCGGCCGGTGCCGGCGAGGAAGGCCAGGCGCACCGTTTCGGTGCCCGGTACCTGCACTCCAGGGGCGTTCGTCATCCGGGTGGAGTCCTCAGGACTCGCGGCTGCGCAGCTCGTCGCGGCCCAGGTCGCGGTTCCCGACGGCGTGGCTACCACCGACCGGGGTCGTGCCGGTAGCCGGAGTCACCGGGGCGGAGTGGGTCGTGGTGACTGCCGGCGCGGCCTTGCGGCTGTAGAGCTCGTCGCGGCTGCCCTGGCGGCTGCGGCGCAGCAGCTCCGGGATGGCCAGGATGAGGATGGCCAGGGCCAGACCGATCAGGGCGGCGGAGATGGCGCGGCGCAGGATGCCGGTGCGCCACGGCAGCTGCGTGACCTCGGAGTTGATGGACTCGGCGATGGTGGCCGACTGGCGAGCCTTGATGTCGCCAACGGCAGAGACGCGGTCGGCGAGGGAGTCGCGGGCGTTGTCCACGGCATACTGCGGCGCGGTGAACTCGGCCTGCGCCTTGGTGATGTCGTCGAGGCGGTCCTGAGCGTCCTTGAGGGCGTCCTCGATCGGCTTGGTGCTCGAGGTGTCGCCGCGGCCCTTGGCGGTGGCCAGCGCGACCTTGAGGGAGGCAGCCTCCGAGGCAGCCGCCTGGTACTCGCGGTCGGGGTTGCTCAGGCCGGTGGACTCCTGGACCTTCTCCAGCTCCGAGAGCGCGGAGTCGAAGGTCTTCTGTGCCTCTTCCTCGGCGCGCTGAGCCTGACGCAGCGCGGGCGCGAAGGCCTGCTCCTGGACGGCGGTCGGGATGGCGCTCATGACCTTCTCGACCACATCGCGCTTGCTCGCCCAGTAGGTCACGTGCACCAGCTCGGTGTCGGCGATCCGGCTGGCCGACAGGCCCTGGCTCACGGTCTTCTCGTCGACGCCGGCCGCCTGGGCGACCTTGGTGATGACCTCATTGGAGGTGGCGGCGTTGACCAGCGAGCCGGCGACCAGGTTGACCGAGGCCACCGTGGGGTCGCCCACCGGGTTCGTCGCCCGCAGGTCGACGGCACTGGTGTACTTCGTCCCGCTCGGGGCGTTGAGACCGAGTACGAGCAGCAGCGCGGCGATCGGGATGATCAGCAGCAGCCACAGGCGCCGACCCAGGCGCGTGAGCAGTTCGCGAAGTTCCATCAGGTAAACACGACTTTCTCGGGGAGATAAGCGGACGCGCGTGGCGTCGTCGGGCACGCGAGAAGGGCGCCTCCCACGCGCGTACTCGCCCCGTGGCGTGCGCCCCGAGGAAGTAGAGTACACCCCGGCTAAAGGGGCGCCGACGCGTTCCCGAGGCCCTCCCCCATCCTGCAGCTGGAAGGTCCTGCATCGTGAAAGCCGCCGAGCGGCCCGCGCCCCCACTCTTCGTGGTCGGCGCCCCCCGATCGGGCACGAGCCTGGTGTATCGCGCGCTCGCGCTGCATCCGGACGCCTCCTGGGTCAACAACTACCAGCGCCGGGTTCCCGGTATGAGCGCCCTGGCCGGCCTCAATCGCCTGGCCGCGCGCCGTCCCGGCCTGCGCCGGGCCGTGTGGTTCGGCGCCGCCGGTGACAATGCCTACCGGTACAACAGCGCCCGCTCGTTGACCGAGCGCTTCTTCCCGCAGCCGGTGGAGGGCGAGCCGCTCTTTGCGCACTGCGCAGTGCCGGAGGCCTGGGACGGTTCCCCGGTCACGCCGCGGCAGCGCAAGCTGCCCGGGCTGCTCGCGCGGACCACGACCCGCGCCGGTGGCCGGGTGTTGATCAGCAAGCGGATCGGCCACAACCGCCGGATCGGCTTGCTGCACAAGCTGATCGCGCCCGCGCGCTTCCTCGACGTCACCCGCGACGGCCGGGCGGTGGCCTACTCGCTGAGCCGGGTCGACTGGTGGCCGGACATGCCGGTGTGGTGGCAGGACGACAAGACTCCGCAAGAGCTCATTGCCGCCGGCGCCGACCCATTGGAGCTGTGCGCGCAGCATTGGGTGCACGAGATCGACGCCATTGCCGACGGCCTGGCTCAGGTGCCCGCCGAGCAGGTAATGCGGATCCGGTATGAGGATCTGGTCGCCGACCCCATGCGGGTGCTGGCGCAGGTCGCCGCCTTCGCCGGCCTGGATCCGGACAACGCCCAGTGGCGGGCCGAGCTCGCCACCATCTCCTTCCCCAACAAGAACGCGGCGTGGACCAAGCAACTGCCCGCGCAGCAGCAGTCCGCGCTCGCCCCGATGTCCGACCACCTCGCCGCGATGGGATACCGCTGATGACCCACCTGCCCCCTGCCTTCATCCTCGGGACCGGCCGCTGCGGCTCGACGCTGGTGCACGAGCTCATCGCGCGCCACCCCGGCGCGGGTTTTGTGACCAATCTCGATGACCTCGGGATCCGCCAGGGCAACGCCCAGCAGTTGGCGCTATGGCGTCGGCTGCCGTCGGCGGTGAGCGAGAAGGGGCGGGCCCGCCTCGCTCCCAGCGAGGGCTATCGGGTGATCGCCCGCGAGGTTTCCCCGGCGCTGGTGGAGCCCGCCCTGGACCCGACCGCCGCGGACCTGACCCCATGGCTGCGCGACCGCCTGCATGCCTTCGTCGAGAAGCGGATGAGCGGGCTGGACTCCGCGGAGATCTTCCTGCACAAGTTCACCGGCTGGCCGCGCGCGCGGCTGCTGGCGGCGGCCTATCCGGACGCCCGTTTTGTCCACATCGTGCGCGACGGCCGCGCGGTGGCCAACTCCTGGCTGCAGATGGACTGGTGGAAGGGCCATCTCGGTCCCGCCGGCTGGCACTTCGGGCCGCTGCCCGCGGAGCTGGACGAGGCGTGGGCTCGGCACGGCCGCTCCCAGCCGGTGCTGGCGGCCCTGGCCTGGCGGATGCTCACCGCTGCGCACGAGGTCTGCGCCGCCGAACTCGGCGATCGTTGGCTCACCATTCGGTATGAGGATGTCCTAGAGGACCCCCATGCGCGCCTGCGCGAGATCCTCGAGCACATCGGGCTGTCCTGGAATGAGTCCTTCGAGTCCGGCATCGCCCGCTACTCCCTGTCCTCGGGGCGCAAGGCGGCATACCTGCGCGATCTGACGCCCGAGCAGGTGGCGGCGATGGAGGATGTCATCGGCGAGCAACTCGCGCACTATGGCTACGACCCGGTGTCAGCGTCCTCGACTGCCTCCGCCGAGCCGGCGGATGTCCCTGCCGACGCGGAGCCGCCCGGCGCCTGACGCCTCCATACCAAAACCGCACGCACCAACGAAGCGGGCCCCGCCGGATCGGTGGGGCCCGCTTCGTTATCTGCCCAGCACGTATGCGCGTGCCGGGCCAGGGTCAGTAGGCGCCCTCGGCCTTGAGCACCGCGCGCACGGTGCGCATCAGGATCATCAGGTCGAGCACCGGGGACCAGTTGTCGACATACCAGAGGTCCAGGCGCAGCGACTCTTCCCAGTTGAGGTCGGAGCGGCCGCTGATCTGCCACATCCCGGTCAGGCCCGGGCGCACCCGCAGGCGGCGCATCGCGTCCGGCTCGTAGGTGTCCACCTCGCGCGGCAACGGCGGACGCGGGCCGACCAGCGACATCTCCCCGCGCAGCACATTGAGCAACTGGGGCAGTTCGTCCAGGGAGAGCCGGCGCAGCCAGCGACCGGGCTTGGTGATGCGCGGGTCCTGCTTGTCCTTGAAGAGCATCTCGTTGACCTGAGTATGCGAGGACACCATGCCCGCGAGCAGACGCTGCTCGGCGTCGACCACCATCGTGCGGAACTTGATCATCGGGAAGGTGCGGCCGTTCTCCCCCACCCGCTGCTGGACGAAGAAGACCGGGCCGCGGTCGTGCAGTTTGATCGAGGCGGCGATGAACAGCCATACCGGCATGGTCGCCAGCGCGATCAGCGAGGAACAGACAATGTCGATCGCGCGCTTGGCCAGCGCGTCGAACCCACCGATGGTCGGGCCCTCGACGTGCAGCAGGGACATCCCGGCGGCGGGACGTAGGGTCAGGCGAGGGGCGGCGACCTCGTTGATGCCGGGGTGGACGAAGAGGTCCACGCCGATCTCGGAGAGCGCCCAGCCCAGGCGGCGCAGCGATTTGCCGGAGAAGGAGGCATCGGAAGCGACCACGACGGCCTCGGCGCCGGTGTCGCGCACCGCGACCAGGGCCCGCTCGACACCGCCGAACAGCGGCACATCGCCGACCAACTTCGGGTCCGGCAGGTCGGAGGCGCAGGCGCCGACGACCTTCATACCGGTGGACATCGGGTCGTTCTGGATCGAGGCGATCATGTCGTGCACCGCGAGGCCGCGGCCGACCACGATCGTGGACTGCAGCGCCTGGCCGTGGTGGCGCGCGCGGGCCAGCCGGCCGCGCAGCAGCCGCCGGGCGAGCACGGTGAGGAAGAAGGTCAGCGGCACCGCGACGAAGAACATGGCCCGCGACATTCGCCAGTTCAGGGCGATCAGCGCCACCGAGAGCAACGCGAGCAGGATCACCAGAGCGCGACCGACGCTGCGGTATTCGTCCAGCCCGATGCCCAGGGAGTTCGCGCGATAGGCGCCCGAGCGGGCACAAACCAGCACCCAGGCAAAGGGCACGACCGCGGTCAGCAGCGCAACCCGGAGGTTGGGGATGCCCTCATACCGGATCAGCGCGGCGGCGAAGCAGGCGAGCAAGGCCGCGAGGAAGTCGCTGACCATGACCGAGCGCGCATAGCGGACCCGCCAACCGAGTCCCCGAGTGCCCTGTCCTTGTCCCGGCAGCCATTCCGGCACATGCCAGGACGTCGGAGCCAAAGACACCGACCGACCCCCCGAGCTGTGCGACGAGGCCCCCGCCTCACCAGTCGCCTGCTCGGTTTCCATTGCCCCGCTCACAAACCCTCCCAGTTTGACGCTACGAGACTGTCTCGCACACCGGCCGGGCCCCGTTGATACTCGTGGGGCCAATGTCGGCCGTGGTGCCTAGGGGACGGTATCGCACTCGCGGACATACCACGTAGTCAAGATTGCTCAAATGCGCCACGCCGACATCCGGTAGGTACCGGATGCCGGCGTGGGCATGGGGTATGAGGATTACTCGCCGGCAGCGTCCTGGCCGGCCTCGGCGTCGCCAGCCTCCGCAGACTCGGCGTCTTCGCCCTCCGCGGCCTCCTCGTCGCCGGCCTCCTCGTGCTCGATGCCGGCCTCGGCCTCGGCCTCGGCGAGCTCGGCGTCCAGGGCCTCCTGGGAGATCATCTGGGTGACATTGACGACCAGCGCCTCGGCGTCGGTGACCAGGGTCGCACCGGCGGGCAGTTCGACCTCGCTGGCGAGGATCTGGGAACCGGCCTCCAGGCCCTCGACGGAGACGGTGAGGGACTCCGGAATGGCAGTGGCCTCGACCTCGACCTGCAGGGTGGCGTTGTCCAGGGTGACCACGGTCTCCTGCGCGGCCTCGCCCTCGAGGGTGACCGGCACGTCGACGGTGACCTTCTCGCCGCGGCGCACGATGACCAGGTCGACGTGCTCGATGACCGGCTTGATCGGGTCGCGCTGGACGTCCTTGGCCAGGGCCAACTGGGAGTCACCCTCGATGTCCAGGGTGAGCAGGGCGTTGGCGTTCTTGAGCGCCATCATGGTGTCGTGGCCCGGCATGGCGATGTGGATCGGGTCGGTGCCGTGTCCATAGACAACCGCGGGCACCTTGCCGGCGCGGCGGATCCGGCGGGCCGCGCCCTTGCCGAACTCGGTGCGGCGCTCAACATTCAGGCGCAGTTCGTTGGTCATGGGTCTCCTTAGACAGGGGGCTGCCCGGTGCGCCGAGCAGGTATGCGAGATTAATGTGCGGTGGTCCGGGTCGGCTCTCGAAACGGCAGGCGCGACATCACTGGGCACCACCGCGTCGATCACGGGCGCTCGCTTGCGCGTTCGCCCCTCGCCGAAGTATCCGCAGAAGTCTACGCCGCCCTGGGCGGCGGATGAAATCGGCCCGGCCGGTAGGCCTGATCGCTGGCCTGGCGGTCAGGCCGGGGCGTTAGGCCTGGCCGTCGGGCCGGGGCGTTAGGCCTGGCCGTCGAAGAGCCGGGTGACCGAGCCGTCGGCGAAGACCGCCTGGATCGCCTCGGCGATCAGCGGGGCGGCGGAGAGCACGGTGAGCTTGTCGAAGCGCTTGTCCTCGGCGATCGGCAGGGTGTCGGTAACGATGACCTCGCTGGCCTGGGACTCGCGCAACCGCTCCACCGCCGGCGGGGAGAAGATCGCGTGGGTCGCCGCGATCACCACATCGGTGGCCCTGGCCTGGCGCAGCGCCTCGGCGGCCTGCACGATCGTGCCACCAGTGTCGATCATGTCGTCGACGAGCACGCAGACCCGGCCGGTCACCTCACCGACCACGCGGTTGGCGTGGGCGACATTAGGCTGGCTGGTGTCGCGGGTCTTGTGGATGAAGGCCAGCGGGGCGCCGCCGAGGCGACGCGACCACTGCTCGGCGACCTTGATCCGGCCCGCGTCGGGCGAGACCACGGCCAGGTCCCGGTCGCCATACTTCTCCGCGACATACGCACTGAGCACCGGCAGCGCCATCAGGTGGTCGACGGGGCCGTCGAAGAACCCCTGGATCTGGGCGGTATGCAGATCGACCGCCATCATCCGGTCGGCCCCGGCAGTCTTGAAGAGGTCGGCCATCAGGCGGGCCGAGATAGGCTCGCGCCCGCGGTGCTTCTTGTCCTGGCGGGCGTAGCCATAGAACGGCAGGACCACGCTGATCCGCTTGGCCGAGGCGCGCTTGAGCGCATCGACCATGATCAGGTGCTCCATGATCGCCTCATTGATCGGGGCGCAGTGGCTCTGGATGACGAAGGCGTCGCAGCCGCGCACCGACTCCTCATACCGGACGAAGATCTCGCCATTCGCGAAGTCGTAGACCTGGGTGGGCACCGGTTCGGTGCCCAGCAGGCGGGCCACCTCGGCCGCCAGCTCGCGGATCTGCGCGTCCTTCTCGAGGATCGCCGCCGCCTGGCTCGGCACCTCCAGCAGCGCCTGGGTCAGCCGCCCCTCGTCGAGCGTCGACAGCTCCCGCCGCGCCCGGCCGACGCCGATCGCCAGGCAGGCGAGGACCGCCAGCTGCGCCGTGAAGGCCTTGGTCGAGGCGACGCCGATCTCCGGC
>CAKZIH010000048.1 GCA_936931335.1 uncultured Nostocoides sp.
ATGTTCGTGATCGAAGGTGACCACATCGCAGTCGCGCGCGAACTCCAGCACCGTGTCGATATCCGTATGGTCGCCCACCGGCGCCGAGCGCACGACCTGCGCCGCCGCGGCATCCGCGCTCTCCGCGAGGACAGTGAGGGTGATGCCGAGTTCGGCCGCCGGGCCGGCGCACATCCGCGCCAACTGCCCGCCGCCGATGATGCCGACGACCGGGAAGCCGCCCGGGGCACGCAAGGGGCTGGGTGCGCTGGCGTCCACGGGGCCGAGGATATCCGGCCGCGCATCGGGCCTGCCGCGCGCCCGGCACACGGATGCCGGGCGGACGCCATACGTGCCCCGCCGCGCACTTTGGGAGGGAAAGTGCGCCTTCGCAACGGAAATCTTCTTTCCCAAAGAGAGACAAAGGGGCACTGGGCGGGAAACTACCGGGCCTGCCCACGCGCGCAAGTTAGGCTGGTCCAATGCCCGCGCCCCGTCCGACCAATTGGCTGCGGGCGACGGTGGATGCGCTCTGGCGCGAGGTCATCAAGTTCGGCATCGTCGGTGCCATCTCGTTCGTGGTCGACGTCGGGTTGATGAACCTGTTGCGGGCCACGGTGATGGAGGACAAGCCGACCACCGCCAAGATCATCTCCGCCTCGGTGGCGACCGTGGTCGCCTGGATCGGCAACCGGCAGTGGACTTTCCGGCATCGGCGCAACCGCGCCGCCGCGCATGAGTTCGGCCTCTTCGCGCTGACGAATGTGGTGGCCCTGGTCATCGGCGCCGGCGCGATTGCCTTCTCCCACTATGTGCTCGGCCTGGACTCCTTGCTGGCCGACAATGTCGCCAATATCGTGGGAATCGGGCTGGGCACGCTCTTTAGATTCTGGGCCTATCGCACCTTCGTCTTCGCCAAGGAACTGGAACCGGCCTCGGAGAGGAATAGCGCGAACACCGCCGGGGTCGCGCGCAGCAGCTCCAGCCTGCCGTAGTTTTTTTCCGCCAGATCCCGCGCCAGGGCCAGCCCGAGGCCACTGCCGCCGGAGGAGACCGAGCGCTCGAAGATGTGCGGGGCGAGTCCCGGGGCCACTCCTTCGCCCTCGTCGGTCACTTCCAGCACCACGGTGGGACCGCTGCGCCGGGCCAGCACCGAGACCGTGCCCCGGCCGTGGGCGAGCGAGTTCTCGATCAGCGTGGAGAGGATCTGGGAGAGCGCGGAGCGGGCGATCATGACCTCCAGCCCGCGCTCGCCGTGCACCCGCATACTGCGCCGGGCCTGCTCGAATGCCGGCTGCCATTCCCGTTGCAGCGCAGCGATCACCGAGTCCAAGGACACCGCGGAGGCCTCGGCGGGCCGGCGCTTGGCGCGATACATCAGGTCCTCGACCACCCCGGTCAGCCGCTCGACCTGGTCGATCGCGATCCCCGCTTCTTCCTTGACCACCACCGGATCCTCGGTGCCGGCGATCTCCTCCAGCCGCAGCAGCAGCGCGGCCAGCGGGGTGCGCAACTGATGGCTGGCGTCGGAGGCGAAGTCTCGCTCCGCTGCCAGGGCGCTGCGGATGTCCTGGCTGCTGGCGGCCAGCACCGCACTGACCCGGTCGATCTCGCTGATCCCGGTGGCCAGCGCAGACACCGAGGCGTCACCCGCACCGAGCCGCTCGGCCTGTTGGGCCAGCGCCTCCAGGGGTTCAGTCACCAGGTCGGCCTGGCGGCGGGCGACGAAGACGCCCAGTCCCCCGGCGAGCAGAGTCAGCAGCACGATGGCGACGAGCGCCCACGCCACCAGGTTGGCGGCCGGCATACCGAGCGGGCGTGCCTGCGCTTCCTGCAATGCCATCACCACCAAGGCCGCGGCGAGCGGCACCAAGACCAGGGCGAGGACGGCGGCCGCCACCGACATCGCCGAGCGCACATACCGGGAGCGCATCGCCGCGGGCGCCGGGATCAGGGGGTATCGAGGTCGAGCCGGAAGCCGACGCCGCGCACGGTGTTCAGGTGGCGGGGCTGGCCCGCGTCCTCACCGAGTTTGCGACGCAGGACGGAGATATGCATGTCCAGGGTCTTAGTCGAGCCGTACCAGGCGGTGTCCCAGACCTCGGACATCAGCCGTTCCCGGGAGACCACCTTGCCGCGCTCGCGATAGAGCACGCTGAGCAGGGCGTACTCCTTCCCGGTCAGGTTGAGCTCGACGTCATGGAAGAAGGCGCGGCGCGAGTCCGGGTCGATGTGCAGGATCGCCGTGGTCGACTCCGGCTCCGGCGCGCCCCGGCGCAACAACGCCCGGGTCCGGGCCAGCAATTCGGCCAGGCGGAAGGGCTTGGTCACATAGTCGTCGGCCCCGGCGTCCAGGCCGACGACCGTGTCCACTTCGTCGGCACGGGCGGTGAGGATCAGCACGGGCACGGCCGAGCCGGTGTTGCGCAGGCGACGGCAGACTTCCAGGCCGTCCAGTGTCGGCAGCCCGAGATCGAGGACGACGAGGTCGACTCCCTTGATGGCCGCGGCGAGCGCGTCGGCACCGTCGGTGCAGACTTCGACCTCGTAGCCCTCACGGTCCAGGGCGCGCGCCAGAGGTTCGGCGATGGCGACATCGTCCTCCGCGAGCAAGACCCGGGTCATGGCGCCCATCGTATGGCGCACCTCACCTTCGCGTCAGCCCTAACGGATCTGCCCAGCTCAGCCGCCCTGCCGGCCGTGTCGCTCAACCGCGGCGCTCGCCGACCAGGCGGGTGATCACCGCAGGAGTCACCATGCCCACACCGCGCAGGTGGCGCCGCCGGGTCGGGGTGACCTGGAAACCGGAGACCTCCGTCAGGCGTGCCGCGAGCGCTTCGTCGGCGAGCACCCCACCCGCCTGGGCCAGCCCGGTCAGCCGGGCCGCCCGGTTGACCGTGGTGCCGAAGACGTCGCCGAGCCGGGAGAGCACCGGGCCGTATGCCAGCCCCACCCGCACCTGGGGGAGCACCTTCTCCTCGGCCATGGCGGCTACCAGGTCCAGGGCGGTCGCCGACCCCGCGAGCGGATCGGTGTTGGCGAAGAGCACCTCATCGCCGACGGTCTTGATCACCCGCCCACCGTGCGCGGTGACGATGTCCGAGGCGAGTTGCTCGAAACGCATCACCATCGCCGCCAGCTCCTTTTGGGTGGCCCGGCGCACCATGGCGCTGAAATTGACCAGGTCCGCGAAGCCGACAACCCGGGTCGGCCCACTCGCCCCATCCTCGGGCGAGGCATCGCTGACCAGACGGGTCAGCGAGGCGAGCAGGTGGCGCCGCCAGGCAAAGATGAGCAATGGCTCGAATGCCGCCGCGGACTCCGTCAGTTGCTCCGCCACCCGCAGCGCGGTGGTGGCGTCCAGGCCACCGTCGGCCTGAGCCGCGCCATGCGTCAGGAGCGATTCGGCCACCAGGTCGGTCTGCCAGACGGTGAGGCGGTCGGTGGTGCGGGCCACGGCCCGAGTCATCGCCAGCGCGAGATCCTGATCCAGCCGGCCCTGCTCGATCAGCCCCGTCACCGCGGTGATCGCCGCCAGGTCGGCCTCAAAGTATTGCGCCGAATCCGATTGGGCGACAAGGAATCCCAAGGCATGCAAGAAGGAGGCGACCAGGTCGACATCGAGGTTCGCAGCCGCGGCAAATTCCGCCCGCCCAGTACCGATGACGTCGCCCAGCAGGCGTTGCTGAAGCTCGGCAAGGACACTGCTCTCCGGCGATTCGACCGCTCTCACCTCCCCCCTGGTGTATTTAATCTCGCATGCGCACGTGATGCACGTCACCTGCGGCCAGGACAGCGGTGCCCCCGTCCGCCCATTTCACGCTCAGCCGGCCGGTCTCATCGATACCGATGGCCTGGGCGCGGCGCCACCCACCGGCCGCATCCTCGACCGTGATTTCGCGGCCCAGCGTCGCGCAGCCCGCAACATATTCGTCACGGATGGCGCTCACCCCGGCTCCCTCACCCAACCGGCGGTGCCGGGATGCCAGGTGTCTCAGGTATGCCGTCACCAAGGCCTCCCGGTCGATCTCGCCGACCCCGGCCCCGAGCGCAAGGGCCACCGAAATCGCCTGTGGGAGTGGCAGGTCGGCTTCCGTGTGGTCGACATTGAGGCCGGCGCCGATGACCACACCCGCCTCGGTCCGCTCGCACAGGATCCCGGCCAGCTTGCGACCAGTGGCCGGATCGAGCAGATCGTTGGGCCATTTGAGATCGGGGCGCAGCCCGGTGACCTCGGCGACCGCGGCGCGCAGTGCCAGGCCGGTCACCAGGGGCAGCCATTCGGGCTGCGCACCAGCGGGCACGAGCACCGACATGGCCAAACCGGCATACGGGCTCTCCTCCCAGCGCCGGCCCAGACGGCCGCGCCCGGCGTCCTGCAGCTCCGCCAGCACGAGCACCCATGGTTGCCCGAGTTGCGCCGCGCGGGCATTCGTGGAGCCGATCCGTTCGTGCACCTCCACCCCCAGCACGGGCGTACCCGCCAGCGCCGTCACCAGCCGCGTGGAGTTCAGGGGGGAGCGCATACCGGCAAGGCTAGGCTGCGGTGCCATGTCCGCCACGCTTCCCGCCGACGACGCGCCCGCTGCCGGCCCAGGCCCCGCTGCCGCGAATCCCGCCGGGGAAGTGGATCTGCATACCACCGCAGGCAAATTGGCCGATCTCAAGCGCCGGGTGGCCCAGGTCGCCCAGGCCGGGTCCGAGGACGCGGTGGCCAAGCAGCACGCCAAGGGCAAATCGACTGCGCGAGAGCGCATCGCGATGCTCCTGGACGAGGGCACCTTCGTCGAACTCGACAAATACGCCCGGCACCGTTCGAGTGCTTTCGGACAGGACCGGCACCGGCCGTATGGCGATGGCGTGGTCACCGGATACGGCCAGGTCGACGGACGCACGGTGGCGGTCTTCGCCCAGGATTTCACCGTCTTCGGCGGCAGCCTGGGTGAGGTCTTCGGCGAGAAGATCGTCAAGGTCATGGACTTCGCCATGAAGATCGGCTGCCCGGTCATCGGACTCAACGACAGCGGCGGCGCGCGGATCCAGGAGGGCGTTGTCTCCCTTGGGCTTTATGGCGAGATCTTCCGGCGGAATGTGCATGCCTCGGGGGTCATCCCGCAGATCTCGCTGATCATGGGCCCCTGCGCCGGCGGCGCGGTCTACTCCCCCGCGATCACCGATTTCACCGTGATGGTGGATTCCACCTCGCATATGTTCATCACCGGTCCGGACGTCATCCGCACCGTCACCGGCGAGGACGTCGGTATGGAGGACCTCGGCGGCGCGCGCACCCACAACACCCGCTCCGGTAATGCCCATTACCTCGGCAGTGACGAGGCCGACGCGATCGAATACGCCAAGGCGTTGCTGTCCTATCTGCCCAGCAACAACCTCGAAGAGCCGCCGGCCTATGAGGTCGAGAACGACCTGAGCGTCACCGACCTCGACCTGGAACTCGACACGCTGATCCCCGACTCGGCCAACCAGCCCTATGACATGCGCGCGGTCATCGAGCATGTCGTCGACGACGGGGAGTTCCTCGAGGTGCAGGCGCTCTTCGCGCCCAATATCGTCATCGGTTTTGCCCGCATCGACGGGCGCAGCATCGGGATCGTGGCCAACCAGCCTTTACAGCTGGCCGGCACTCTCGATATCGACGCCTCCGAGAAGGCCGCGCGCTTCGTGCGCACCTGCGACGCCTTTAATCTGCCGATCCTCACATTCGTCGACGTCCCCGGGTTCCTGCCCGGCACCAGCCAGGAGTGGGAGGGCATCATCCGCCGCGGTGCCAAGCTCATCTATGCCTATGCCGAGGCGACCGTGCCCAAGGTCACCGTCATCACCCGCAAGGCGTATGGCGGCGCCTACGACGTGATGGGCTCCAAGCACCTGGGCGCCGATATCAACCTCGCCTGGCCGACCGCCCAGATCGCGGTCATGGGTGCCCAGGGCGCGGTGAATATCCTCTACCGCAAGGAAATCCAGGCCGCGCAGGAGGCCGGGGAGGATGTGCTCTCGCTACGTCAGCAGTTCGTTACACACTACGAGGACACCCTCGCCAATCCGTATGTCGCCGCCGAGCGCGGCTATATCGACACGGTGATCTCCCCGTCTAACACCCGGATGAATGTCACCCGGGCGCTGCGGGCGTTGCGCAACAAGCGCGAGAGCCTGCCGCCCAAGAAGCACGGAAATATGCCGCTATGAGTGCCGCTACGGATGGCCCGGCCGAGAAGATGGTGGACACGGCGGGCGCACCGGTGGCCGCGGGCGCGCCGGTGCTGCGGGTCGTCTCGGGCGACCCGAGCGCGGCCGAACTCGCTGCGCTGGTCGCCGCCCTGGCCGCGGTGGCAGCCGCCGGCGGCGAGGGAGCGGGAGCGCCCACCCGCCATACCTCCCAATGGGCTCACCCGGCCCGCGCCGTCGGTATGCCGCCCCGCCCCGCCCCGCACGCCTGGCGTGCCGCGTCCTGGCCCCACTGAGTCCGTCCAGTTCAGCCAACCCACAGACCCGGCCTCGGCCGGAATCCGATTGCGCCGCCCCGGTCGGGCGAGCACGCGCCCGGCGCGGCGCAGATCACTCCCCAACCCGCAGACGCTGTCGCAGGCGTCGGGTAACGTCCCACCCCGTGACTTCGCGCACCCCGTCGGCCGTTGATGCCATCGCCGAGCAGTACTTCACGCAGTCCGTGGCCCTGAGCCCGACCAGCGCCACCTTCTATGGCGTCCCGGGGTATGACGATCAGCTCGACGACTTCAGCCCCGCCGGCTATGCCGCGGCCGCTGACCTGCGCGAGCGCACCCTGCGCGCCCTGGCGGACGCGGAGCCCGTGGACGCCGTGGACCGGGTAACCATCGAGGCCATGGGCGAGCGGCTCGGGCTCGCCCAGGAGATCCACGCCGCCGGCTTGGACACGATGGAACTCAACGTCCTCTCCTCGCCGATGCAGCAGGTGCGCGAGGTCTTCGACCTGATGCCCACCAATACCGACGACGAATGGACCACCTTCGCTACCCGGCTGACCAAAGTGCCTGGGGCACTGCGCGATTGGGTCGGGACGCTGGCCGCGGCTGCCGATGAGGGCCGCATCACCCCGCGCCGGCAGGTGCTCGCCTGCACCGCGCAATGTGAGCAGTTCACTGCCGCGGACGGCTACTTCGCCGGGCTGCGGGAGAACGCCCGGGTGGCCAGCACGATGAGTGATTCCGTCCGCGAGCGGGTGTTGAGTGCGATCGACGCGGCCGCCGACGCCTATGCCGAACTCGGTCGCAGCCTGACCGCGACCCTGCTCGATCGGGCCCCGGAGCAGGACGCCTGCGGACCGGAGCGCTACGCCCTTTACTCCCGCTCCTTCCTGGGCACCGCCGTGGATCTGGCCGAGACCTACGCCTGGGGTCAGGAGGAACTCGCCCGGCTCGAGGCCGAGCGCGTGGCGGTGGCCAACGATATTCGGGCCGGGGCGACGCCGGCCGAGGCGATCGCGATCCTGGACGCCGACCCGGCATACCAATTGCACGGCACCGAGGCGCTGCAGGCATGGATGCAGGCCAAGGGCGATGACGCCATCGATGCGCTCGCAGACACCCATTTCGACATTCCGGGCCCGGTGCGGACCCTGGAGGGCTGCATCGCTCCCACCCAGACCGGCGGGATCTACTACACCGGCCCCTCCGATGACTTCAGCCGGCCGGGCCGGATGTGGTGGTCGGTGCCCAAGGGCGTTACCGAGTTCACCACCTGGCGCGAGCTGACCACGGTGCACCACGAGGGCGTCCCCGGCCACCACCTGCAGGTCGCCCAGACCGTCTATCGCAAGGATCTGCTCAACACCTGGCGGCGGCTGGCGGCGTGGACCTCCGGCCACGGCGAAGGCTGGGCGCTCTACGCGGAGCGGCTGATGGCCGAACTCGGCTTCCTCGACGACCCGGGCAACCGGATGGGCTGGCTGGATGGGCAGACCCTGCGCGCCGCCCGCGTGGTGATCGACATCGGCGTGCACTGCGGCTTCGAAGCGCCGGCGGAAGTCGGTGGCGGGCAATGGGATTACGACAAGGCCTGGAGCTATCTGACCGCCCACGCCAATATGGACGAGGCGATGTTGCGCTTCGAGCTCGACCGCTACCTCGGCTGGCCCGGTCAGGCCCCGGCATACAAGATCGGGGAGCGGCTGTGGCTGCAGTTGCGCGAGGAGGCCCGCTCTCAGGCCGGCGAACCCTTCGACCTCAAGGACTTCCACCGCCGCGCCCTGGACATCGGCGGGGTCGGCCTGGACACGCTGCGGCGGGCCGTGCTCAACGAGATCTGAATCGAGATGTGAGCCCCACCAGGCACAATCTCGTTCGTGGAGTTTGCCCTCGCCCTGGTTGCCATCGCCGCAACCGTCATCCTCGTCGCCCGGCTCAGTGAGCCGCTCGGAATCCCCTCCCCGCTGACTCTGCTCGGGGTCGGGGTGGCCGCGTCCTATATCCCGGTCATCCCGGAGATCGAGATGAGTCCGGAGGTCGTGCTCTTCGGGCTGCTCCCGCCGCTGCTGTATGCCGCTGCCCTGGGTACGTCGCTGGTCGACCTGCGCCGCCTGATCACCCCGATCCTCAGCCTCTCGGTGGGCCTGGTGCTCTTCACCGCGCTGGGGGTGGCCCTGGTTGCCAGTCACCTGCTGGACATCGACTTTGCGTTGGCCTTCGCCCTGGGTGCGATCGTCGCCCCACCGGATGCCGTGGCCGCGACCGCGGTTGCCCGCGGGATCGGTCTGCCGCGGCGCATCACCACCATCCTCGAGGGCGAATCCCTGCTCAATGACGCCACGGCGCTGGTCTCCCTGCGCACCGCCCTGGGGGCCGCCGGTCTGGCCGTGCACGGGGCCTCGGGCCACAGCGCGGTGAGCCCGATGAGCGTGGCGCGCGACTTCGGCATCGCGGTGGTCGGCGGGATCGTCGTCGGTTGGCTGGTCTTCGTCGTCGTCGGCTTGGTCCGGCGCCAACTCACCGAGACCGCGGCCGACACCGCGCTCTCGTATGCGGTTCCCTTCCTCGCCTATGCCCCCGCCGAAGCGATCCACGCCTCCGGGGTGCTCGCCGTGGTCACCGCGGGTCTCTTCCTCGCCCACCGCGCGCCGGTCCTGCAGAGTGCGTCCTCGCGCCTGTCGGAGCGGATCAACTGGGCGAGCATCACCTTCCTATTGGAGAACGCGGTCTTCCTGCTCATCGGCCTGCAGATGAGCAAGATCATCAGCGATGTCGAAAGCAGCGAACTCACCCTGGGCCGCAGCCTGCTTACGGCGCTGGCGGTGCTGCTGGTCTGCCTGCTAATGCGCCCGCTGTGGGTCTTCCCGTTCACGTGGCTCTTCCGGCGCTCCGAAGGCGACCCCGCCGACCGCCGCCGCTCGGGTGCGGTGACCTCCTGGGCCGGTATGCGGGGTGTAGTCACCCTGGCCGCCGCGCTCACCCTGCCCGAGGACACCCCCTTGCGACCCGTGCTCGTGCTGATCGCGCTGGTGGTCACCGTGGGAACCCTGGTGTTGCAGGGCTTCACCCTGCCGGTCCTGGCTCGGGCATTGGACGTGCGCGGCCCGGATCCGCGGGAGGACGCCCTGGTGGAAGCCACCGTGGTGGGGGCTGCCACCGGGGCCGGCCTGCGCGCCATCGAAGCCGATCCCTCGGCCGACCCGAGCACGCTGGCCACGATCAAGGAGCAGTCCGCGGCGCGGGTCAACCGGATCTGGGAGCGCCTGGGCAGTCCGGACACGGAAACACCGAGCGAGAGCTACCGCCGGTTGCGTTTGCGGATGATCGGTGCCGAGCGGGCGGAGTTGCTGCGGATGCGAGACAGCGGCGAGGTCGACCAGCATGTCCTGGCTCAGGTGCTCAACACGATGGACGCCGAGGAAGCCGCCCTCTCCTACAGCCTGGAACGCTCCCACCGCCTGCGGGAGAGCCCGCTGCGCCCACCGGACGCGGTGGCTGGCGGCTGCGTGCACTTGCAGCAACCAGCCCAGTGCGTCGTGCCGGCCAGCGCGGACGGTTGCCCAACCTGCCTGGCGGCGGGACAGACCTGGGTGCACCTGCGCATGTGTACCGATTGCGGTCATGTGGGCTGCTGCGATTCCTCACCGGGCAAGCACGCCGCCGCACACTTCGCCGAAAGCCACCACCCCGTGATGCGCTCCTTGGAACCGGGTGAGGCGTGGCGGTGGTGCTTCGTGGACGAGGCGCTGGGCTAGACGATCCCCACCCGGGATAGGACGGCGATAGCGGTGGGATCTGGGCTAACCGGTCCATCGGGTTCGCTCGGCGATACCGTCGTCGCCGCCCCCGGTTCTGCCCCCTAGGCTGCCTGCCGTGCAACTCGTGCTCGCGTCCGCATCCCCTGCCCGCCGGACCCTGCTGCGCCAGGCCGGTATCGAACCGGAGATCGTGCACAGCGGGGTCGACGAGCCGGCGCTGCTCTCCCGCTTGGCCGCGCAGCAGCGCGCCGATGGGACCGGCGACCTGGAACCCGCGGACCTGGTGCTGGCGCTCGCCCAGGCCAAGGCCGCAGACGTGGCCACCGGTCGCGACGCGCTGGTTCTGGGCTGCGACTCCATGCTCGAGATCGAGGGTCAGGTGCACGGCAAGCCGGCCGACGCCGATGAGGCAATCGCGCGCTGGCGCGGGATGCGTGGGCGGGCGGGCATCCTGCATACCGGCCATTGGCTGATCGACGATCGCGACGACGGCACTGGCGGCCTGCTGGGTGCGACGGCCTCGACCGTGGTGCACTTCGCCGAACTCAGCGACGCAGAGATCGAGGCCTATGTCGCCACCGGCGAGCCGCTTCGGGTGGCCGGCGCGTTCACCCTGGACGGGCTCGGCGCGCCCTATGTCACCGCGATCGAGGGCGACCACACCAATGTCATCGGGTTGAGCCTGCCCCTGCTGCGGTTGCTGCTCGGCGAACTAGGGATCGCCTGGGCCGACTTGCTCGCCCCCGAGTTGACCGGTGGAGCACCTGCCGGCGGCTAACCCGCCTGCCGCGCTCCCGGCTCAGACCGGCGGAATCCCCCGCCGCTTGGTCGCGAAATGCCGCTCGCGGCTCGCGGCATACGCCAGCCGGGCGATCAGGTCCGCGCGTAGCTCGTCGGCCTCGATCACCGAGTCGAGGACCAGATCGGCGGCGAGCCGTTCGATGTCGACGTCCGCCTCATACTCCTGGCGCCGGGCCGCGACGAATGCCGCC
>CAKZIH010000049.1 GCA_936931335.1 uncultured Nostocoides sp.
CCCGGCTCACTGAGCCGGGGGCCGTTCCCGGTCGTGTGGGGTGGTGACGGCGGCCATCCGGGGGGACCTGCCCATCAGGTTGGTGGCATTCGACTGATCGGGGTTTGCCGCCGGGTGCGCTGTGGCGGCGTTCAGTGTTGTAGCGCTCGAGCCACCACCAGCTATACCGACCAGCGACACCGCACCGCACCCAGCGGTCCGTGATCCCCTCGGACGCGAGGCACGCGGTCCGGTTAGCAATCTCCCTTGCTGGTCAAATCGATACATAGCACACAATCGTCGACCATGCTATACGTTGGGTTACCAGCTCCTTCTTAAGCGGCCGCGATGATGTAATCCCGGAGAGTCTGGCCGCATGAAGTAGGCGCTAGGGAGCAATCAATGCCGTCCGGCGCAGGGTGGACCTGCTCCTGTCCGGTCACCGGGCTGCGGGCGACGCTCTCGGCGCGTCCTGAGTGCCCGGCGCTCGTGGCTGGCGGCTCTGTCCTGACCTACGGCCGACTCGGCCGGGCGGCCGGTGCGGTGGCCGCCGGGTTCGGGGTGGAAGGCTCAGTCATCGCGCTGCGAACCGACGGCGGCCCCGGCAGCATGGTGGTCATGGTTGCCGCACACCTGGCGGCGCGCGCCTGCGCTTTGCTCGACGCCGGCTGCCGGAGGCGCGAGTAGCGCGCTCCCTGGCGGAGATCCCAGGCGCGGTCTTGGTCGACCCACCCGACGAGGATGAGCTGCTGCGGCTGAGCGACCTCGGCCAGGTTGCCCCGCAGCCCGAGGGTCCCCACCGGTGCGATGCCGCCGCCTACCTTGTCTTCACCTCGGGCACCAGCGGTACGCCTAAGGCTGTCCAGGTCGCGCACAGGGCTCTCGGTCTGCACGTCGACGGCCTTAGCGAGGTGATGGGGGCCGAGGCGGCGCAGCGGGTGCTGGAGTTTATGGCGCACACCTTTGACCCGGCCAGCAGGAGATCTGGTTCGCTTTGCGTGAAGGAGGGCTGCTGCACAGCCGAGCCGGAGGGCACTGGTCCGCCCGGGCGTTCCTCACCACGTCGGCGCGCTTCGGGGCGACCCATGCGACGCTGCCGTCAGTCTACTGGTCGCACGTCACCTCGTCCACGGTGTTCCGGCGGCTCGGCAGCGACCCCGCCCTCGCACTGCCCGGGACACTCGCAGTGGGGGAGAGGTGATGTCACTGCAATCCGCTCGCTCCTTCCTCGAGCACGGAGCGAAGACCGGGACCAGGCTGTTCAACTTCTACGGGCCCACGGAGGCGGTCATCGCGGCCAGCCACTTCGAGGTCCAGCGGGGATGGATCCATGCCGCCGACGCCCGGTCTGTTCCCCTCGGTGACTCGGTTCCCGGCCCCACGGCGCGCGCCGTGCCGGTGCAGGATGCGGAGGTAGGCCTGCTCGAGCTTCAGCTCGGCGGTGCCCTGGCCGATGGCGACGTCGGCGACTAGGTCCTAACCGACGCCCGCTTTGTCCGGGACGACGACGGTACGTCCCGTTCGCTCGGCGCCTACCACTACGCCGCCGCTCCGGTGCTCGCCCACGCCTACACGGTAGGGACTACCCGGCTGCTGCAGCCGCTGGTGCGAGAACTCGCGGCACGGGAGCCGGTGGTCGCTTCCCCGTCACGATGGCCGCCACCCACGATGGCTTGTTCCTGCGTCGGTTCGACCCGCCCCTGGACCGCGCGGCCACTCGCGCACTGGTGAGCGCCGCGACCTGCCGCGGCGGCGCCGTCGTGGGCGACCCGGACTCCCCGTACGAGGTCGATATCACGCTCGTCGACCTGCTGGCGGAGCATGGGCGCGATCGGCTGCGCGGCCTGCTGGAGCTGCTCGTCGCGCTCCCCGGCGTACCGCTGCTCTACGCCGGGTCGCTACTCGAGGTTGGCAACGACCCGTGTTACGATCCGGGCGAACCACGAAGCATCACCCGACGCCGTCCCGTCACCGTCGACCCGTCGGCCCCGCCTGACACTCTGCTCGCGGTGGTCCGCGCCCTCACCGTGCGCCGTGGACTCCCCGGCCTCGCATCGGGCGCGACCACCCGCGTTCTGGCAGCCTCCGACGGGCTGCTTTGGATGAGCCGCAGCGAGGGAGAGGACCGAATCGAAGTGCTGGCGAACGTCGCGCAGTCCCCGATGGCGGTGCTGGTGGGCGGGGACGACGTGCTGCACAGGACGCGCGAGGGTGCGACCGTGCCGGCGCACACGACGATGTGGGTGCGGGGGACATGAGCGGGTCACCGTGCCCGTTGGGGACCTCCGTCCTCCTCGACCCATGGGCCGCCCTGCGGCCGGACCGGCTGACCGTCAGGCAGATGGACCGGAACGGGGTTGAGCTCGACGAGGACTACCGCACGCGACTGCTCCCCCTCGTGTACGCGGTCGAGCGGGACATCGACGTCCCGCGGTACGAGCCCGCCAGGCACTCCCTCATCGCACGGCTCCCGCGGCCGTGGACCGAGCCGCGGGCTGAGCACCTCGTCCAACTGGTCGCCGCACTTGAGTTGGAGGACGTGGTCTCAGTGGCGGCCCTGCAGCGATGGCCATCGATCGCGCACGTCACCCTCGCCATGCTCCCAGGCCCGCCCGAGCCGACGGCCGTGGTCGACCTTGCCCCCCTCCCCGTGCACGTCGACGGGCTGTTCCTCGGTGGCCGGCGGACCGTCGGGCGCGGCTATGCGGTTGTCCGGCTCGACGCGCCCGGTGCCCGGGCCTTGGCCTGGCTCCGTGAGGCTCTGGGCTCCCACCCACCCCGGCCGCTCATGGGTGGAGTCCTCCACCTCCGCCGCGACGTTTCGGGCGGCAGTCCCGAGGCCGCCGGGCTGGCCCGGGTCGTGCAGGAGGCCGACGACCTTCTGCACGACGATATCGTCCTGACGCAGCTGGACTGGAACGCGACGCACGACGACATGACCCTGACCGCAGACAGACGCTCCGCCGTCCCGCCTGGGGCAGCGACATGACCCGGGCATCTGACGCCCATCCGGGCCTTCTACCTCGCCGTCTTCGCTTCGAATGCGGGGACCAGCCTTGTGCTCAGCTTGGAGACCCTCTACCTGTCCCGGAAGGGACTCGACGAGCCCGCCATCGCCCCGGCCCTCGCGGCGATGGCCCACCCTCACACCGACGTATGAGGGCCGGCCCGGCACTGGCCGTTTGCCTAGGCCTTGGGTAGGCGCTGGTGGATGTCCTCGCTCATTCGCACGACCGCGAGATAGATCTCCAAGGTCATGCGGATGAAGGCGAGGTAGATGATCGCGACGATGGGGCCGAGGAACAGCACTGCCAGGCCCTCGACGGCGCCCTGGCTGAAGGCGCTAATGAGGAGGAGGAACCAGGTCAAACCGATCACCACAGCGGAGATCAGATAGACCGCCCGGATGATCATCGGCGTGATGAACCGGTTGAACGAGAAGTCGAAGAGGGCGTTGAGGAAACCGCCACCGGCGCTCGTTCCGAGCGGTCCGCCCGGCGCGGCAGGTTGGCTGGGCTGAACTCCGGCCGGACTCGCCCCGCCAGCCGGCGGCGGATAACCGGAGCTGCCGCCGGGGATCGGGGTGGTGGGGTCGGGGGGTGGTGTGCTCATCTGGGCCTCCTTGCCGGGGGAATGTCTGCCACACGCTAGTGGTCCGCTCCGACAACGGTCCGGGAATGCGGCACTACGCCGCGCCGGCGACCCAGCGCGCAAACTTTCCCCAACTTTTGCCCCACCCGGCTCTGTCCTCGGCGCTGCCGGCACGGTAGACATTGCTGCGGCGCGCTTGCGCTCGCCCGGGGGACGATCTCCGGTCGCCCCCGCCAAACCAAGGAGAACCCGTGGCCATCCGCCTCACCCCATACCTGAACTTCGACGGCACCACGCGGGAGGCAATGGAGTTCTATCGCGACGTACTCGGGGGTGAACTGCGGATCTCGACCTTCGGCGAGTACGGCGCACCCGGGGGGACAGATCCCGAGGGCGTGATGCACGCCTCGCTGGAAACTCCGACGGGCCTAACTCTGATGGCCTCGGACATGCCCATGGGGATGCCCGTGGAGCATGGCAATGACTTTTCGGTCTCGCTGTCCGGTGACGACGCCGCCGAACTCACCGGCTACTGGGAGAAGCTCTCCGCGGGCGGTCGCGTGGATATGGCGCTTGCTCCGCAGCCGTGGGGAGACACCTTCGGTATGTGCGTGGACCGCTTCGGCACGAGTTGGATGGTCAATATCTCCGACGGCGACCAGGAGAGCGCACAGCGCGGCTGAGCCGAGCGCCGCTGAGCCGGACGCGAGCGCGGCGCCCGGCTCAGTTCAGCCCGCGGGGGTCGCACTCTCGTGCACTGGCCGTATTTGCCGCCGATGGCGACATTGGCCGCACCGGTCGGGGCGGGGGTGTTCAGCGTGCAGGAGAGCTTGCCCTGAATGACGTTGTTGCGCAGCACTTTTGTGCCCGCCTTGGTGTTCCTTGTCAAGGTCACATTGGCCGCGAAATGCCCATCTGCAGCGAGATCGCCCGCCATTGTTCAGACTGACCGCGCCCGTGACCTGGACGGCTTGCAGGGTGAGGCGTTGGTGCGCGCTCGAGGTCAGGCTGCCGGTGATCCGGCCACCCGTCATGACCAGAGAGGCCCCGGAGTCAATCAGCACCGAGCCGCGGACCTGGACATTGCGCAGGGTGCAACTCGCACCCGCCGGGACCCGGATGGTTTCGCCGACCGTGGTGTTGGCGATGGTAGCGCGAAAGGTGCGCAGTGCCCGCGTCCGCGGGCAGTGCCACGAGTGAGGACACCAGGACAACGCCGGCTGCGGCGCCGACAAGACGAATCGGGACGGACATCGTGGATACCTCGGGGTCAGCCCCAGCCGGCAAGGCGCAGCAGTGCGGCAGCAGCAGCGGCCGCGCCGACGACGATCAGGAAGTTGGCGCGGAGCACCAACAGCCCCACCGCCACCGCGACCGCCGCTAGCCGCGCGTCGAGGACCAGCCAGCCCGCCTCCCCGACGAATGCCTGCGTGGCGATCAGCGCGGAGAGCAGCGCCACCGGCAGCAAGGTGGTGATCCGGGTAGTCCGTTCGCCGTTGACCAGCCGTTCGGGCACCAGGAAGCCGGCCAGCTTGAGCAGATAGGCACACGCGCAGGCAAGCAGTACCGTCAACCAGAGGCTCATGGGGTCGCCTCCCCGGTCGGCTCGTGGCGCCCCGGCGCCCGCCAGCCGACCGCCACCGCGGCCAGGGCGGCGAGAATGACCGGGACACCGGCCGGCAGGGCCGGCGCGGTAACCAGGGCGATGAATGCCGCAAGCACGGCGGTTGCCCGGGCATCCCCGGTCCGCAACCGCGGCCAGAGCAAGGCGCAGAAGGCCGCCGCGGCGGCGGCATCCAAACCCCACTGTTTCGGGTCGCCCAGGGCGTTGCCGACCAAGGCGCCGACCAGGGTCATCAGGTTCCACCCGGCGAACACGGTGAGCCCGGTCCACCAAAAGCCCAGACGCTGCGCGGGCAATTCGGCTTGTCCGATACCGACCGCCGTGGATTCGTCGATCGTCACCTGGGCGGCGGCGAGCCGGCGAAGCCCCGAGACGCCGAGGAAGCGCGACACCTGCAGCCCATACAGTCCATTGCGGATGCCGAGCAGGCTGGACGTGGCGACGGCGGCGGCGCCGCTACCACCGGCGGCAACCACCCCGATCAGGGCGAATTGGGAGCCGCCGGAGAAGAGCAGAAAGGACAAGGCCTGGGTCTGCAGCACGCTGAGACCGGAGGTGACCGACAGGGCGCCGAAGCTCACCCCATACAGGCCGGTGGCGATGCCCACGGAGAGGGCCTGGCGGATCACTTCGCGCCGGCGGTCCTGGGGGAGCGCGTCGACGGCGACGTCCTGGCTCATGCCTCCTCCGCGCCCAGTCCGGCGCTCAGGCGGACCTCGCGCAGCACCTGATCCTCCGGGCCCACGACGCGGTCACGATAGGCGCCATCGGGGTGCAGCCCGGATTGCTGCAGGAAGCGCCGGGTGGCTTCGTCGTCTGCGAGGACCCACAGCGCCACGGCCTCGGCGCCCGCCTCGCGCAGCACATCGATGGCGGCGTTGAGCAGTCGGGACCCGTGACCCTGGTTGCGGGCCAACGGATGCACGGCAAGCAGGGTGACCTCGCCGGTTGCCTGACCGGTATCCGGATCCTGGCTCGGTCCCACCGCGACCAGGCCGACGACCTGTTGGCCGGCCAGGGCGACGAGCAACTGGTCGATCCCCTCACGCGGGGACTCGAGCGATCGGCGCCAGACCGAGGCGAAGGCGGCCGGCGCGAAGCCGGCGCTCACCTCCGGGGGGAGGCGATCGGCATAGGTGTCGATGAAGACCTGCGCCTGCACCTGCCCGATCGCCGGGGCATCGGTAGGCCGGGCCGGGCGGACGCTGGCGTCGGCATGGGGCTGGGGGGCGGTCATGCCGGATCCTCGCGGCGTTCGTAGGTGACGAACGCCGGGCCGGTGCCGGGTTCGCGAGCGGTCTCCCGCCATTGTTCGGAGTCTATGGCGGGGAAGGTGACCGTGCCCTCGGGTTTCAGATCGACCTCGGTGATCAGCAGCCGATCGGCCAGTGGCATGGTCTGGCGGTAGAGCTCGCCGCCGCCGGCGATGAAGACCTCGGGAACCGGGCCGGCCAAGTCCAGCGCCGCAGCGAGGCTGTGCGCGACCTCCACACCCGGGTGCTGCCAGTCGCGATCGCGGGTGAGCACGATCGAACGGCGGCCGGGCAGGACCCGTCCGATGGACGCAAAAGTCTTGCGCCCCATGACAATCGGGTGCCCGTATGTGGTGCGCTTGAAGTAGGCGAGATCCTCCGGCAGGTGCCAGGGCATGGTGTCCCCGGTGCCGATCACGCCATTGCGGCCGACTGCCGCGATGAGGGTCAGGCGCGTCATACGGCGATCGGGGCCTTGATGGCGGGGTCCGGGTCGTATCCCTCGAGGGTGAAGTCGCTCAGTTCGTAGGCGTCGATGCTCGGGCGTGGGGTAATGGTCATCGTCGGCAGTGCCCGCGGCTGGCGGGTGAGCTGTTCGCGGGCTTGGTCGAGGTGATTGGCATACAGGTGGGCATCGCCGAGCGTGTGCACGAAGTCGCCCGGCATCAGGCCGGTCTGCTGGGCAACCATCATCGTCAGCAGGGCGTAGGAGGCGATATTGAACGGGACGCCGAGGAAGACGTCACCGGAGCGCTGATAGAGCTGGCAGGACAGTCGATTTTCGGCGACATAGAACTGGAAGAGCGCGTGACAGGGCGGCAGCGCCATCTCGTCGACCTCGGCGACATTCCAGGCGCTGACCAGGTGCCGGCGGCTGTCCGGATTGGTTCGGATGCCCTCGATCACCGCCGCGATCTGGTCGATCTGCCGGCCGTCCGGCGCCGGCCACGAGCGCCACTGGTGGCCGTAAACCGGGCCGAGTTCGCCGGACTCATCCGCCCATTCGTCCCAGATGGTGATCCCGCGCTCCTGCAGCCAGCGCACATTGGTATCCCCACGCAGGAACCACAGCAGCTCGCCGATGATCGAGCGCAGATGTAGCCGCTTGGTGGTCAGCACCGGGAAGCCCGCGGACAGGTCGAAGCGCATCTGATGGCCGAAGACCGACCGGGTGCCGGTGCCGGTCCGATCGGATTTGGTGACGCCCTCGTCCAGGATCCGCTCGAGCAGGTCGTGGTACTGGCGCATGGGGCTTCACTGTAGTGCGGTCGGCCGCGCCGGAACCGGCGGCATCGAGCGCGGCGCGGGGGTCGCTGGATCGGTGCGGGATACCCTGGCAGCCATGACCGACAACCCCTTCGGCCGCGTGCTCACCGCGATGGTGACCCCGATGCGCCCGGACGGCTCGCTGGACGAGCCGGGAATCCGATCGCTCGTCGACCACCTGCTCGGCTCCGGCCATGACGGCCTGGTGGTCAATGGCACCACGGGGGAGTCCGCGACGCTGTCCTCCGACGAGAGCATTCAGGTGCTGGACATCGTGGTGGACCAGGTGGACGGACGGGCCGGGGTGACCATGGGCGTCGGCTCCAATGACACCGCCCACGCCGTGGCGATGGCCAAGCGCGCGGAGCAGGCCGGCGCCACGGGCGCGCTGCTGGTGACGCCGTACTACAACAAACCGACCCAGCCGGGGATCATCGCGCATACCCGGGCTGTCGCGGACGCCACCGACCTGCCGGTCATGCTCTACGACATACCGGGCCGGACCGCTATGCCGTTGGCCACCGACACGATCCTGGCCCTGGCGGAGCACCCCAAGGTGCGCGCGGTCAAGGACGCCAAGAGCCAACTGTGGGAATCCACCAAGATCATGGCCGCCACCGATCTGCTCTGGTTTAGCGGCAATGACGAGGAGAACCTCATTCATCTCGCCCTCGGCGCCACCGGTGTGGTGAGCGTCGTCGGGCACGTCGCCGGCAAGGAGTATGCCGCGATGGTCGAGGCCATGGATCGCGGGGACCTGGGCACCGCCCGGGAGATCCACCGACGGCTGATCCCGCTGCACGAGGCGATGATGATGACCTCCCAGGGGGCGATCATGGCCAAGGCCGCCCTGGTCGAACTCGGCGTCATCGAGTCCGCCGCCGTCCGCCTGCCCCTGGTCGAGTCACCGCCCGAGCACCTCGAGCGGCTGCGCGACGGCCTGCGCCGCTCGTGCCTAGCTCGATCCGGCGCGCAGTGAGCCATCCGCACCCCGAACTGGGCCCCCCGCCGCCGCTGGCCGACAATGGCCTGCGCGTCATCCCGCTCGGTGGCCTCGGCGAGGTCGGGCGCAATATGGCGGTCATCGAGCACCGCGGACAGTTGCTCGTCGTCGACTGCGGCGTGCTCTTCCCCGACGACCACCACCCCGGCATCGACCTGATCCTGCCGGACTTCGAGGTCATCGCCGACCGGCTCGATCAGATCCAGGCGATCGTGCTCACCCACGGTCACGAGGACCACATCGGTGCGGTGCCCTATCTGCTGCGCCGCAAGCCCGACATCCCGCTCATCGGCTCGCAACTGACGCTGGCCCTGGTCGAGGCCAAGCTCAAGGAGCACCGGATCACGCCATACACGCTGGCGGTGCGGGAGGGGCAGCGCGAGCAACTGGGGGTATTTGACTGCGAGTTCGTCGCGGTCAACCACTCGATCCCCGACGCGCTCGCGGTGTGCATCCGCACGGCGGCGGGGTCGTTGCTGCATACCGGCGACTTCAAGATGGATCAGTTGCCGCTCGATGGGCGACTGACCGATTTGCGGGCGTTCGCGCGGCTGGGGGAGGAGGGGATCGATCTCTTCCTCACCGACTCCACCAATGCCGAGGTGCCGGGCTTCACCACGCCCGAGCGGGATATCACCCCGGCCATCGACCGGGTCTTCCGGCAGGCGCAGCGGCGGATCATCGTCGCCTGCTTCTCCTCGCATGTGCACCGGGTGCAGCAGGTGCTCGACGCCGCCGCCAAGAGTGGTCGCAAGGTCGCGATGATCGGCCGCTCCATGCTGCGCAACATGGGTATCGCCGCGGACCTGGGCTATTTGCACGTGCCCGAGGGGGTGCTCGTCGACGCGCGGGTCCTTGGCGACCTGCCCGACCACCAGGTCGTGCTCATCTGCACCGGCAGCCAGGGCGAGCCGATGGCGGCGCTGTCGCGGATGGCCGCGCGCGATCATCAGATCGAGATCGGCCCCGGCGACACGGTGCTGCTCGCGTCCTCGCTGATCCCCGGCAATGAGAATGCGGTCTACCGCGTGATCAACGGGCTGATGCGCCTGGGCGCGGACGTGGTGCACAAGGGCAATGCCACCGTGCACGTCTCCGGCCACGCCTCGGCCGGTGAACTCCTCTACTGCTACAACATCGTCAAGCCGCGCAATGTCATGCCCGTGCACGGCGAATGGCGCCACTTGGTTGCCAATGCGGCGCTCGCCGTGCAGACCGGGGTGCCCCGCGAGCGGGTCGTCGTCGTCGAGAACGGGATGACCGTCGACCTGGTCGATGGCCGCGCCTTCGTCTCCGGTGCGGTGCCGTGCGGCTATGTCTATGTGGACGGGTCCTCGGTGGGCGAGGCCGACGAGACCCTGCTGCGGGATCGGCGGATCCTGCGCGATGAGGGCTTCATCTCGGTGATCGTGGTCATGGACAGCTCCAGCGGGCGGATCGTCGCCGGGCCGGAGATCACCGCACGCGGGTTCGTCGAGGACGAGATCATCTTCGACGAGATCCGCCCGCAGCTCTCCCGCGCCCTGGAAGATGCCGTGCGCCAAGGGATTACCGACGAATACCGCCTGCAGCAGGTGTTGCGCCGGACCGTGGGCAGTTGGGTCGGGCGCAAGATTCGGCGCCGGCCAATGATCATCCCGGTGGTCATCCAGTCCTGATCCGCCGCCCACCCGGGGCCGGCGAATCGGGCCCGGCGAATGGGGCCGCTCGCGGTCTCGGTCGCTTGCTGGCCCGGCCGCGGGAGGTTAATGGGCCGGGTGGCCGGCGGACGAGCCGTGGTCGGTGGTCTGGGCGTAATCGGCGGTTTGGGCGTGATCGGCGGCCGCCAGCTCCGCGGCAATGTCGTCGGCGAACTGGGCGACCTCGTCGGTGCCGGCCACCGGGCCACCGGCATACAGGCCGTCGGCACCGAGCAGCAGCGCGGCCGGGTCGCGATGGACGCCGAGGGTGGCGAACGCCCGGCCCTTGGGGTCGAACAGCCAGCCATAGCTCCACGCGGGGAAGACCGCCCGGGTGAACTCGGCCGGCAGGGTGGAGACCATCCTGACCTCCACGCCGGGCAGGCTCTCGCGCCAGTCCTGAGCGCGCGCCAGCGTGTCGTGGCTGCGCGGACAACCGCAGGTGACCCAGATCAGCAGTTGCGCCCGGGCGGCAGCCAACTCGGCGAGGTTGACCGGCCGCTCTTCATCAAGCAGGAAGAGGGGCGCGATTGGTTGCCGCACATAGTCATCCGGCTCGCCGGTCGCCGGATCGCTACCGGCCGCAGTGTTGACCCCGGCCGCCGGCGAATGCGCGCCCACGCTCGCTGCCGAGCCGGTATGCCGCCCGCCCCCCGCGGGGCCGGCATACTCCCGGCCGAGCAC